>JAEZKD010000065.1 GCA_023415655.1 Bacillota bacterium
TGTTATAGGGTTGTGTCCGATCTTTCGACCTTACACTGTTCTATTTATTTTTGTTTCAATCAAATTTGCATTTGTTTGAAACTCAACGAATTTCAAGGTTGTTTCACTGTTCAGTTTTCAAAGTACTTGACTGCTTTTTAGCAGCTCGTTTATTCTATCATGTTGTTTTTGACTTGTCAAGTATTTTTTTAAGTTTTTTGAACTTTTTATTTTGCTTGATCAATTTCATCATTTCCAACAGCTTAGATATTTTATCATACATTGATTATGTTGTCAATTATTTTTTTAAATTTTTCAAATTATTGCAACAATTTATCAAATTTGCGATGTTGACATTGTATCACATGGATGAAGCAATGTCCAGCTCCTTTTTCTGGTAAGTTATCAAAATCAACTTGATGCACTTAGACAAAAAAGAAGAACGGAGAAAGAGGGATTTGAACCCTCGCGCCGCGCGAGCGACCTACACCCTTAGCAGGGGCGCCTCTTCAGCCTCTTGAGTATTTCTCCGTATCTGAATATAAATTCAATATTCAATTTACTGACTCAACTACGCCAGTGCAAGAAGTAGTATAGCAAAGAGAAACCTGTTTGTCAATAACTTTTCAAGACTTTTTTAGAGAAATTAACTGGTAAATTATAGGTGCTGACTAAAAAAAACACTTCTTACTGCGTACAACTACTAATTGAACCAGTAACCTACACCTTTAAATACTACCTTTCGCTAAGAATTCAATGATCATTGGAAAGATATCAGATTAATTTGACTGTTAGATAAAATAATTGATAATAGTAGTATTAACTTTTGTTCATACCTAATACAAATATAATATCATATCTATTTGTAGCATTAGTAATATAATATAGATGTTTAATCTCCATCTAAAACACTACCATAAACTATAACTACTGAACTAATATATATATAATTGCACATACATTTTATCATGGTGTGGTAGTAATCAGAGCATTGCAGAACCCCTATAAAGCATTCTATATACAAGTATATCAGTAACAAAAAAATCAATCTTACCACCCATGTACTTTTTAAAATTAATACCTAGATCATATAGTTACTACTTGTAAGTTTTTTATGACGTTCTACCAAATCCTCAAGTGTAATATGTTCTACCACCTGATCTACCGCTTCGTTAATCTTTTCATATACAAAATATGTTGCACAAGCACCAAAACGCTCACATTCTTTTTCTTCCTCAATAACACATGAGACTGGAGCTAAACTACCTTCAATTAACTTGAGAATGGAACCAACTGTATACTCCTTAGGTTCTCTCGTTAAGCGATATCCTCCTTGTGAGCCACGATAGCTCTTAACAAATCCAGCTCTACTTAACTGAGTTATGATTTGTTCTAAGTATTTATCTGATATTTCCTGTCTCTGCGCAATACTCTTAATGGTTACATAATCTCCTGTATTATGTAGTGCCAAATCAAGCATTAATCTCAATGCATATCTTCCCTTGGTAGAAATCTTCATCTTATCTCTCCTCTACTTTCTATTTATAAAATCATTAACAGCTGTTTCATACATGTTATTTCCATTGGAATCAATTACTACAATTACTGGTAGGTTTTTTACTTCCAGTTTACGTATTGCCTCTGTTCCTAAATCTTCATAAGCAATGATCTCAGATTTAACAATACATTTGGATAACAGAGCACCTGCTCCTCCAACTGCAGCAAAATAAACTGCATTATTCTTTCTCATCGCTTCAATTACCTGATGATTACGTTTTCCTTTTCCAATCATACCAAGAAGTCCACGATTTAATAATTCAGGAGTATATTTGTCCATTCTACTACTAGTTGTTGGACCAGCAGATCCAATTACCTGACCTTCTCTCTCTGGAGTAGGACCAAGATAATAGATTGTTTGATCCATGATATCTATCGGCAAATTTTCTCCCTGTTCTAAGCTTTCCAACATTCGTTTATGCGCTGCATCTCTTGCCGTATATATGGTACCCGTAAGATAAACGTAGTCTCCAGCTTGAAGTGATACTGACACTTCTTTGCTAAATGGAACCTTGATGTGTTTTTCCACAGCCACCCTCCTTTCTTGCATGTATAATTAACAATTTTATTCTTTTATCCACAATTTTAGATGATAACACGTTTTTTCAACTCTCTTACTTACTAAATACTCCTCTTAATATGACGATTTACATGACAACATATATTAACTGCAACTGGTAAGCCCGCAATATGAGTAGCATAGGTTTCAATATTTACACCAAGCGCAGTTGTATTACCACCTAATCCACCTGGTCCAATTCCCATTTTATTTATTTGAGTTAAGAGATTCTTCTCAAGCTTTGCAATATGCTCAAACTTTGATGGTTCATTCAGGCTTCTTGTTAATGCTTTCTTTGCTAACAATGCACTCTTTTCAAATGTTCCTCCAATACCAACACCAACAACCAATGGTGGACATGCATTGGGACCAGCAAGTTTAACAGTTTCTAGAACTGCTTGAACTACCCCTTCGGTACCATCAGATGGTTTTAACATAATAATACGACTCATATTCTCTGATCCAAATCCCTTTGGTGCTACAGTAATTGTAACTTTATCACCTTTTACAATCGAATAATGAATAATTCCAGGCGTATTATCCTTCGTATTTACTCGAAGAAGTGGATCTGAAACTACTGATTTTCTCAAATAGCCTTCCTGGTATCCTTGACGTATTCCCTCATTAATCGCATCTTCTAGAAAATCTCCCTCTATATGAACATCCTGTCCAACTTCAATAAAAACAACTGCCATTCCCGTATCTTGGCAAATAGGAATCGCATCCTGTTTTGCAATATTCATATTCTCTTCCAATTGACCAAGTATCTGTTTTCCAATCATTGATTCTTCTGATACTTTTGCATTTAGAATTCTTGTACTTACGTCATCACCTAGTACTAAATTTGCTTCAATACACATCTCCTTAATATTTTGCGTAATAACTTCTGTATGTATCGTTCGCATGAATGATCCTTTCTCTTTCTTACTATTGGATATTTATTAATATGAATAACGACAGCCGTCACCGACTGCCGCTATTTCAACTGGCTATTCCTTATTCTTCGTCTTGATCCTCAATATCTTGTATTGCACGATCAACAAGTTCATCTAATTCAGTAAAATCTTCATCAATTTCATCTTCACTTAAGAACTCTTCTGTTTCAGAATCATCTTCTTCTTCAGAATCATCTCCTGCTACCACGACTACTTCTTCTTCTTGAAGTTCTTCTTGCAGTTTTTTCAATACATCTTCCTCAGACTTTTGACTGCCTTCACGAACTTTAGCAAAACTTGCAACACGTATATCTTTTTCAGAATCAATATCAATTAGTTTTACTCCTGAAGTAATACGTCCTAGTTTACTAATACCATGAACAGCTAAACGAATTACAATACCTTCATTGGTAATAATAATGACTTCATTATCTTCATCAACAGCCTTTGCTCCAACAACGTTACCTGTCTTTTCAGTAATTTTATAGCACTTTACACCTTTTCCTCCACGACGCTGTGGTGTAAACTCATCTAAATCAGTCAATTTACCAAGTCCCTTTTCAGAAACTGTAAGAAGATATTTACCTTGAGTATTAATCTGCATTGCAACGACTTCATCATCACCTGTTAGATTCATACCAATAACACCCATAGAGGTACGTCCTGTACTTCTTACATCGCGTTCGTTGAATCGAATACACATACCATCCTTGGTTACAAGAATAATATCTTTTTGACTATTCGTTGTTTTAACTTCAATTAATTCATCATCTTCACGTAGATTGATTGCCTGAAGACCAGTTTTTCGGATATTCTGGTATTCTTTAATCTTTGTCTTTTTAACAATACCAGCTTTCGTTGCCATAAATAAATATCTATTATCTTTATACTCTTTTAATGCGATAATTGCTGTAATTCTTTCATCAGGCATTAGCTGAAGTAAGTTAACAATCGCTGTACCACGTGCAGTACGAGAAGATTCTGGTATTTCATAAGCCTTAAGACGATATGCACGTCCTTTATTGGTAAAGAACATGATATAGTGATGAGTCGTTGTCATAAATAAATCTTCAATAAAGTCCTCATCAATTGTCTGCATTCCCTTGATTCCCTTACCACCACGGTGCTGACTCTTAAAATTATCAATGGTCATACGCTTGATATAACCAAGCTTTGTCATTGCAATTACAGTATTTTCATCTGGAATTAAATCTTCCATCGATATATCAAATTCATCATAGCCAATGGATGTTCTACGTTCATCACCAAATTTGTCACGAATCACTGTAATTTCATCACGAATTACACCAAGTAGTATTTTCTCATCTCCAAGAATTGCTTGATATTCTGCGATTCGACGTTCTAATTCTGCATACTCATCCTGTAACTTTTCACGTTCCAAACCTGTTAATGCACGAAGTCTCATATCTATGATTGCTTGAGCTTGTACATCATCAAATTCAAATCGTTCGATCAAACGTTCCTTTGCAATAGCACCACTCTTAGAAGAACGAATGATACTAATCACCTCATCAATATGATCAAGTGCACTTAGTAAAGCTTCTAAGATATGCGCTCTTTCTTGAGCTTTATTTAAATCGTAAATGGTTCTACGAGTAACAACCTCTTGCTGATGCTTTAAGTAAAGCCTTAACATATCAAGTAATGTTAAAACTTTCGGTTGATTATCAACCAATGCAAGCATAATAACACCAAAGGTATCCTGTAACTGAGTATGCTTGTAAAGCAAGTTTAACATAACATTCGCATTGACATCACGACGTAACTCAATACAGATTCTCATACCCTCACGATCGGATTCATCACGTAATTCTGTAATACCATCGATTTTCTTATCACGTACTAATTCTGCAATTTTTTCAATTAATCTTGCCTTATTAACCATGTAAGGAAGTTCCGTAACTACAATACGATTCTTACCATTTTGCATTGGCTCAATTTCAGTTACTGCACGAACACGTATTTTACCACGACCTGTACGATAAGCGTCTTCTATACCTCTCGTACCTAAAATGGTAGCACCAGTTGGAAAATCAGGTCCTTTTACAATCGTTAATAATTCCTCAATGGTTGTATCCTGATCATTTACTTTATTATCTATAATTTTAACAACAGCATCAATTATCTCTCTCATATTGTGAGGTGGGATATTCGTTGCCATACCAACAGCAATTCCAGAGGTACCATTTACTAAAAGATTTGGGAATCTTGATGGTAACACACGTGGTTCTTTTTCCGTCTCATCAAAGTTTGGATCAAAATCTACTGTATTTTTGTTGATATCAGAAAGCATCTCCATCGAGATCTTACTTAATCTTGCTTCGGTATAACGCATTGCAGCAGCACCATCACCATCGACAGAACCAAAGTTACCGTGTCCATCAACCAATGGATATCTTGTTGACCATTCCTGTGCTAAGTTAACTAAAGCACCATAAATTGAGCTATCACCATGAGGGTGATATTTACCCATGGTATCACCGACAATACGCGCACATTTACGATGTGGCTTGTCAGGTCCATTATTCAGCTCAATCATGGCATATAGGATTCTACGCTGTACCGGTTTTAAACCATCTCTTACATCCGGAAGGGCTCTGGCTGCAATAACCGACATGGCATACTCGATATAGGATGTTTCCATAGTCTTTTTCAGGTCCACCTCTTGAACCTTGTCAAAGATATTCTCGTCCATTCTATTTCCTCCGCTGTTTATCTATTAACTGAATACTAAAGTTAATTCAGACATTATATATCCAAATTCTTTACATACTTTGCATTTGCTTCAATGAATTCTCGTCTTGGTTCTACATTATCACCCATTAAAGTTGTAAATGTAACATCAATCTCAGAAGAATTTTCTTCATCAATCATAACACGAAGCAGTACTCTCTTTTTCGGATCCATTGTTGTATCCCATAACTGTTCTGCATCCATTTCACCAAGACCTTTGTAACGCTGAATCTTATTATTTTGATCACGTCCAATCTCAGTAAGAATTCTATTTAACTCATCGTCACTGTAAGCATAGTAAGACTGCTTACCTTTATCCACCTTATACAATGGAGGCTGCGCAAGATAAACATATCCTTGACGTATTAATTCTGGCATAAAACGATATAAGAATGTTAACAACAAAGTACTAATATGAGCACCATCAACATCGGCATCTGTCATAATGATAATTTTATGATAACGTAATTTTTTAATATCAAAATCATCAGAGATTCCAGTACCAAAGGCAGTTATCATTGCTTTAATCTCGTTATTTACAAGAATTTTATCCAATCTTGACTTTTCAACATTTAATATTTTACCACGTAATGGAAGTATCGCTTGAGTTGCTCTTGAACGTGCTGTCTTTGCAGATCCACCCGCAGAATCACCCTCAACAATATAAATTTCACAATTTTTTGGATCCTTATCAGAGCAATCGGCAAGCTTACCTGGTAAACTCATTCCTTCCAATGCAGTCTTTCTACGAGTCAGATCCCTTGCTTTACGTGCTGCATCTCTAGCTCTTTGGGCAAGTACTGCTTTTTCTAAAATCACCTTAGCGACTGCTGGATTTTGCTCTAAGAAGTATGTCAACTGTTCGGAAACAACACTATCCACAGCACCTCTTGCTTCACTATTACCAAGCTTTTGCTTTGTCTGACCTTCAAATTGAGGTTCTGGTAATTTAATACTAATAATAGCCGTTAACCCTTCACGAATATCTTCACCTGATAAATTGGCTTCACTATCCTTAAGATATTTCATCTGACGTGCATAATCATTGAAAGTTTTAGTCAAAGCATTCTTAAAACCTGTATAATGAGTACCACCCTCCGGTGTTGTAATATTATTTACAAAGCTATAGCAGCTTTCTGTATAAGAGTCATTGTGTTGCATAGCAACTTCCACATATACATTATCTCGATTACCCTCGCAATAGATAATATCCGGATAAATTACAGCTTTATGTTTATTTAGATACTGAACATATTCTTTAATTCCACCTTCATAGTGAAATTCCTTATAGATTTCTTCCTCTTCACGTTTATCACGTAATATTATCTTTAGCCCTTTAGTTAAAAACGCCATTTCACGAAGACGCTGCTTTAATACTTCATAATCAAAAACAGTTTCTTCAAAGATTTGTTTGTCTGGTAAGAAACTTACGGTTGTACCTGTACGGTCTGAATCACCAACCATTTGTAATGGTTTAATTACTTTACCACGTTCATAGCGTTGTTCGTATCTCTTTCCATCAAGCTCTACAACAACCTCAAGCCATTCCGATAATGCATTTACTACAGATGCACCTACACCATGTAATCCACCGGATACTTTGTATCCACCACCGCCGAATTTACCACCAGCATGTAGAATTGTAAATACAACCTCAACCGTAGAAATCCCCTTTTTCTTGTTCACTTCAACGGGAATACCACGACCATTATCAATAACAGTAATCGAATTGTCAGGATTAATAGATACATCGATTGTATTACAATATCCTGCCAAAGCTTCATCTACTGCATTATCTACGATTTCATAAACCAAGTGATGTAAACCACGGCTTGATGTACTGCCGATATACATACCTGGCCTTTTACGTACAGCTTCAAGCCCCTCTAATATTTGTATTTGGTCAGCTCCGTAATCCTTGCTCATATCTATCCTCCTGCACAATAAGTGTTTGTTTATCTAGCTGTTTCCTCGATTTCTTCTTTTACTGAACCATTGGTTACTTTATAGATTTTTTCTGTTTTCATTCTTTTCGTTACAAACTCCTCCACACCTGTACATGTAAGGATAATTTGAATGTCCGCAATACTATCAAGTAACTGATTCTGTCTATTCCGATCTAACTCAGATAATACATCATCTAATAATAACACTGGTTTGTCCCCAGTTATCTTCTTCACTAATTCAATTTCTGATAATTTTAGTGACAAAGCAGCTGTTCGTTGTTGTCCCTGCGATCCAAATTTACGAATATCTCTATCATTTACATAAAAGCTCAAATCATCACGTTGAGGACCAACATTCGTAACCTTTAATGCAATATCACGCTCTAAACTTTTCTCAAGCTTTGTAGCAAACTCATCTGCAGATGTATTAGGTTCATAAGCGATATAAAGATGTTCTCTTCCATCACTTAACTTTTGATGAAGGTTAACTACAATCTCATTAATATTCTGCACAAACTGACTTCTCGCTTTTATAATTTGAGTTCCATAATTTACTAGTTGTTCATTCCATACATAAATAGTATCCAATAAACCTTTGTTAAAACCAATCTGTTTTAATAAATTATTTCTTTGGTTAAGAACTTTGTTATAATTTATCAAATTGTGTAGATAAACTCGATCTAATTGACATAATTCCATGTCAATGAATCGTCTTCTTTCACTTGGACCGTCCTTAATAATGGATAAGTCTTCCGGTGAAAAGAACACAACATTTACAATTCCAAATAACTCTGCCGATTTCTTAATTGGGATACCGTCTATTGCTACTCCCTTTGGCTTATTTTTTTTCAAATGCATGTCCAATCGGTGAGTAATGGAATCACGTTCCACAAACATACGTATATGTGAATCTTCTTCACCAAGACGAATCATCTCTTTTTCTTTACTTCCCTTATGTGATTTTGTTGTTGCACAAAGAAAAATTGCTTCTAATACATTCGTTTTTCCTTGGGCATTATCACCATAAAGAATGTTATTTTCTTTCGAGAAACATAAAGAAAGAGTTTCATAATTTCGAAAATTACTTAATTCAAGTGATTTTACAATCATTCTTGCACCAACTGTCTAAACTATTTAACGATTGAAATCATTTCATTGTTGTACTCCACGTTATCACCGTCATACAACTTTTTCCCACGTTGAATTTCAACCTTACCATTCACTTTAACTAGACCATCAATAATAACTTCTTTTGCTTCTACACCAGATTCTACAAGTCCAGCAGCTTTTAAAGCTTGACCAAGCTTAATAAATTCTTCTCTTAAAACTATTTTCTGCATAGCTTCCTTTCCGCAGTATTAATAACCTGCAGCATTAAAACTTACCGGTAAAATCAGATAGATATAAGTCTCATTTTTATCCTTGATAAAGCATGGTGCCTTTGGATTAATTAGATAAATATCAATTTCCTCATCATCGATTACTCTTAATGCGTCAATTAAGAACTTAGGGTTAAATCCAATTAAAATATCTTTACCCTCTTTGGATATATCAATGTCTTCATTCATCGATCCAATGGTTGTATTCACCTTTAACTCCATCGAACGATCGGAAATTCCAACAATTATTGGCTTTTTCTCATTTTCTTTGATTAACAAAGTCGCACGATCAATACAATTTAAAAACACTTTTTTATTAATCGTAACCTTTGTTTCATAATCTCCAGATAACATCTGGTCAATCTTAAAATATTCTCCTTCAATAAGACGAGATAACACAATGGTATCATTAAACTCAAATAGAATATGACGATCAGTAAAGAAAATATCTACTTCATCAGATAATTCTCCTGATAATATTTTACTAATTTCTTGAAGAGTTTTACCAGGAACAATCACTTTAATGGAATCATAGCTATTCTTTAACTCTACCTTACGAATGGATATACGATGGCCATCTAAAGATACAACTCGTAATTCATTCTGATTAATTTCAAATAACTCACCAGTCATAATTTTATTACTTTCATTATCTGAAATTGAAAATACAGTTTGTCTAATTACTTCCTTAAGCGTAAATTGAGATAAAGTTACTGGAGATTGTTTTACGATCACTGGTAAGTTAGGGAACTCTTCAGAACTCTTGCCTGCAATTGTAAACTTTGATTTTTCACAAATAATTGTCGCCATGAAGTTTTCGTCTGTTTCAATTGTTACATCATTGTCTGGAAGCTTTCGTATAATCTCGGAAAATACTTTTGCGTTCATAGCAATTGTACCAGGTGATATTACATTACCTTTTACCACCGTTTCTATACCAAGTTCCATGTCATTTGCGATAAGTTTAATTGTATCATTTTTAACTTCAATAATCATACACTCCAGAATTGGCATAGTAGATTTTGCAGGTACTGCTTTTAGAGCAATACTTACACTGTTCAACAGATCATTTTTTTGACAGATGATTTTCATTTTGTGTATAACTCCCTTCGGCGATTTTTGATAGATATATATATAATATATTTATTAGTATTAGTAGTAGGGACTGTGAAAAAGTGTATAACCACTTCTAGCCCAAATGTCATAAGGTTTTCAAGAATTTATAACTATGTGAATTGTTTTTTCTTTTTTCCAAAACGCTATTCACATAATAAGAATCATTCTTAAGTTATCCATACGCTTCTAACAGCAAAATAACATGATTTTAACGGCTATATGTGGATAACTTTCTTAAAAATAAAAAAAGTATACACAATAGCCTTTCGCCTTACGGAGCAGGATTAATCTTCTTAATCAATACATCAATGGTATTCTGTAAAGAAGCATCTTTTTTCATATCCTTTTCTACCTTATTACAACCATGCAATACAGTAGAGTGATCACGATTGCCCATCATCTTACCAATCTCAGTTAAAGATAGAGACGTTAATTTACGACAAAGATACATTGCAATCTGTCTTGGATATGCAATATTACGACTACGATTATCAGAGTAAATCTCAGCAGTACTTGTATTGAAGTGTTCAGATACGACCTCAATGATGAGATCTAGTGTAACAGTCTTCTTATTATCTGGTGAGATTAAATCTTTTAATGCTTCTTCAGCTAGAATTACATCAACTTCTTTTTTCTTTAATCTAGATAAAGCAACAATTTTCGTCAATGCACCTTCTAGCTCTCGAATGTTAGACTTTATATTAGAAGCAATGTATTTCATAACTTCATCATCAATTTCAAGACCGTCGAGCTCTTCTTTTTTCTTAAGAATAGCCATACGTGTCTCATAATCCGGACTTTGAATATCAACAGTAAGACCCCACTCAAAACGGGATCTAAGTCTTTCCTCTAAAGTTAAAATATCTTTTGGAGGTTTATCTGAGGAAATAATAATCTGCTTTTTACTTTCATGCAGAGTATTAAAGGTGTGGAAAAACTCTTCCTGAGTTCTTTCTTTACCTATAATAAATTGAATATCATCGATTAATAAAACATCAATGTTTCTGTATTTCTCACGAAATTCTGTTGGTGTGGTATCAGCATTACGAATCGATTCAATTAATTCATTTGTAAACTTTTCACTTGTAACATATAACACCTTAGAGTTTGGATTTTGTTCTAATATATAGTGTGCAATGGAATGCATTAAGTGTGTTTTACCCAAACCAACACCACCGTAAATAAACAAAGGATTGTATATTTCAGCTGGTGATTCTGCAACTGCTAAGGATGCAGCATGCGCTAGATTATTATTTGCACCAACGACGAAGGTATCAAAAGTATAACGAGGATTTAAATAGGAAAGACTTTCATTCTTAACCTTACTTGCCTGTGAAGATGCTGGCTTATCTTCTGCTTTTGTTTGGCTTAGTAATACAAATTCAATATCAAAATCTTCATTTAGTACCTCAGCAATAGCTGTTTTTAAGAATAAGCTATACTTATTTTTAATGAAATCTAAGCTATTAGCACCAATCTTTGTATCATCTACGGCGAGTTTAATGACATTACCTGTCACATCGTATACTTTGAGAGGAAGTAACCAAGTTTTAAAAGAAACTTCTGTTACATTGTATTCAATCTTTAAATACTCCAATATTTCATTCCATTTTTCCTGAATCAAGTTTTTCATATTAAAAACCGTACCCTTCTAACGCCTTCCGGCGTCCTACGCCGTGATATTTATAACTGTGGATTTTTTGTATTAAGAAACGTCTCAATACTAACCTCCTTGTTGAGGAGTCGCACGATCAATGTAATACGCGCCAAATAGCGCGCACTTATCCTTATGGGACATGTGCATATAATAATAATATATAACAAATTTATCAACATTTCAATGTTAATCTTTGATTATGAACATAAGTTTCGCATATTTTTTAAAGTTATTCACATGCAAGTATGAATTATTAACAACAGGTTTATAATAATATCCTAGTTATTCACATAGACAAAACATGATTTTAGGGGTATAATTGAGTATACTTTCTAGATAATTAACACAAATAAACAAAGTTATTAACAATTTATCCACTATCTGTGGATAAGTGCTGTGGATTCATCCACATTGATTAACATGTCAAAAAATTAAAATAATTCATACAGTTAGAATAATAAAAGGATAATTCGTAAAAGATTTACTTGACGAGCACTACTGAAACGACTATAATGGTAGTGCTATTTAAAATAGAATAAATGGGCTTACCATAAAGATTTAGCAATAAGGAGGTGTATATAAATGAAAATGACATTCCAGCCAAAAAAACGTTCCAGAGCTAAGGTTCACGGATTCAGATCTAGAATGAGCACAGCAAATGGAAGAAAGGTTTTAGCAGCAAGAAGAGCTAAAGGAAGACATAAATTATCAGCATAGGTCGCAGTCAATGTGACCTTTTCTTCTAATTGAAAGAAGTTTCTTCTTATTATATATACTTGCTTCAATGAGTAATTGATAAGAGGGATTTCTAATTAGATGATTAGGAAGCAAGAAAACAGTGGGTTTTCTTAAGGAGATTTTTAAACATTGTCAAAAGTCTTAAAAAACAGTAGGGAATTCGGTAACGTTTACAGAAACGGTAAGTCTTATGCTAATAAGTATTTAGTTATGTATGTCTGTAACAATGAACTATCCTTTAATCGATTAGGTATTTCTGTAAGCAAAAAGGTCGGCAACAGTGTTGTTCGACACCGAATCACAAGATTAATCAGAGAAAGTTACCGTTTGAATGAAACTATGTTTAATAGTGGTTTAGACATAGTAGTTGTAGCTAGAGTAGGATCCAAGGGCAAGAACTATTCTGAAATTAGTAGTGCACTTTGTCATCTGGCAAAGCTGCATCGCATAATTCATAACGAAGAAACGTTATTGTAGAAAAGATGATTATATCGTGATGAAGCGAATTCTTATTAGATTAGTAAAATTGTATCGTAAATTCATCTCACCATTGAAGAGAACACCAACCTGTAGGTTTACACCAACATGTTCGGAGTATGCACTAGAAGCGTTAACGCGTCATGGGGCAATTAAGGGATCTTATTTGGCAGTGAGAAGAATTCTAAAGTGTCATCCGTTTCATGAAGGGGGATTTGATCCTGTCCCTTAGGATGACTTTTTTGAGTACCTAATTATCATGATTACATAGTCGTGATGGAACAAGGAGGAAATGGGTTTGGAATTAACATTTTTATCGCAGGTTACTGGTATTTTGGGACCTTTTGCCTGGGTAATGGGTCAAATATTAAAGGGTATATATTGGTTTCTTGATTTATTTGGAATAGCCAATATTGCAATTTGTATCGTTTTATTTACAATTGTAGTTAAGATGCTGATGCTTCCATTAACTATTAAGCAGCAAAAGGGTACTAGACTTTCTGCAAAGATGAATCCAGAGATACAAAAGATTCAACAAAAGTATAAAGGAAAAAAGGATCAAGCATCTATGCAAAAGCAGCAAGCAGAGATGCAGGAGGTATATGCAAAGTACGGTACATCTCCAATGGCAGGTTGTTTACCACTTTTGATATCCTTACCAATCATGTTCGCATTGTATCAGGTAATATATAAAATACCTGCATATGTTGAAGATGTTAGAAGTCTTTATGATTTTGTTGCAATCCAATTTTCAAGTGTGGATGGCTATATCGAAGGATTGAAGAATTTTATATCTGCTTACAAGATTAATGTTCCTATAGGTAACTTACCAAACCTTGATCCAACATCCGATGCAGCAAAAACAGCATTAATTGATATTTTTTCAAAATTTAATACTGCTAACTGGGATGCGTTCCTTAATTTCCAAAATTGGAATGCTTCTACTGGAACTGAAGTGATCCAATACTTCACAAATGCCAATAGTCTTGCACAATTAAAGGAAGTGTTGGCACTCCCTGAATTAACTGAAAAGATTAATGACATCAAACATATAAATCGATTCATTGGCAGTTTAAACATTCTTGATAATCCTGGCTGGTCCTTCCCTGGAATTATTATTCCGATAGGTGCAGCAGGAACACAGTTCCTTCAAAGTAAACTTATGATGGCAACGACACCAACCAATAATTCAAATCAAGCAACTCCAGGTGGAGACACTATGAAGACAATGAATACTGTTATGCCTATCGTATCTGGTATCTTCTGTGTGTTCATGCCAATCGGTGTTGGTATCTACTGGATCACAAGTAGCGTTGTTCAGATTTTCCAACAGATATTTATTAATAAATATTTTGATAAAATTGATATGGACGAATTAATTGCTAAAAATGTTGAGAAGTCCAATAAGAGAAAAGAAAAATTGGGTGTAGCTACTGGTAATAAAATGGCAAGTGTTGCAAAAACATCGACTAAAGTAATTGAAAACAGTCCAGCTACTATTCAAAGCAAAGCAGTAAGTAATAAGAAAACAGAAGCGTCAAATTATACAAAAAGTGAGGTATCCTATAAAGCCGGAAGTATATCGGCAAATGCTAATATCCTAAAAAGGAATAGTGATAAGGGGGATAAATAAATGGGTGAATGGAAAGAGTTTACGGGTAAAACGGTAGATGAAGCATTAACCGCAGCGCTGCTTGAGTATCATACAACAAGTGATAAAGTCGAGTATGAAATAATAGAACGAGAGAGTAAGGGGTTACTCGGAATGTTTTCTAAACCTGCCAAAATACGTGTAAAAGTAAAACTTACTGTAGATATGGCAGCAAAAAGCTTTTTAGATAAAGTTTTTAAAGCAATGGGTATTGACGCAAAGGTAGAAGTTAATTATGATATAGATGCAGAGAGCATGGATATTACCATCTTAGGTAATGACATGGGTGTCTTAATTGGTAAAAGAGGACAAACCTTAGATTCACTTCAATATCTAACAAGTCTTGTAGTAAACAAGAATAATGACGGATATCTTAAGGTCAAGCTAGACACAGAAAATTACCGTGAAAGACGAAAAGAAACTCTCGAGAACCTAGCAAAGAACATTGCATCCAAGGTAAAACGTACTCATAAAGCAGTTGCGTTAGAACCTATGAATCCTTACGAGAGAAGAATCATACATTCTGCATTACAGAATGATAAATATGTTGAAACTCACAGTGAAGGAGAAGAACCTTTCCGAAAAGTAGTTATTAGTATGAAAAAAGGTGTGACCTATCATCATAATAATAACAATAGTAATAAATTTGGCAATAAAGATTACACAAAGAAATACAACAATACAAGCAAAAAAGACTTTCATAAAAAGTATGGAGGTAATACAAAGGATTACAGTACAGACTATAAGAAAGACTATGCTGCTTACTTAGAACAAAAAGCTGCTGCTAAAGCTGCTGAGTCAGCAAAAGCAGAAAACGCGCAGGATTAATTCAAAACAAAAAGGCTGTTAAGTGAGATGCGAATTATTACCGCTCTTATTCAACAGCCTTTTCTTAGACTCAAAGCCTAATGGCAGATGGGAGGAAAATAGATGAAAACAGATACCATAGCTGCAATTGCGACAGGTCTTAGTAATGCTGGTATTAGCATTATAAGAATTAGTGGGCAAGATGCATTTCCTATTATTGACAAAATATTTCGTAAAAAGAAAACAACAAAGAAGCTATCCGAGATGGAATCCCATACCGTACATTATGGCTATATTGTGAATGAAGACGAAATAATTGATGAGGTAATGGTCGTTTTAATGAAAGGACCAAGAAGTTATACCAAAGAGGATAGTATTGAAATTGATTGTCATGGTGGTATCATAGTGACAAAACGTGTATTAGAAACAGTTTTAGCTGCAGGTGCTAGACTTGCAGAACCAGGTGAGTTTACAAAGAGAGCATTCTTAAATGGAAGAATCGATCTTTCACAAGCGGAAGCTGTGATTGATATCATCCATGCGAAGAGTGATTTGGCTTTAAAAAATAGTTTAAGTCAGTTAAAGGGTAATGTACTAGAAAAAGTAAAAGAGATTAGAAACAGTATCTTATTAGATACTGCTTATATAGAAGCAGCACTTGATGATCCAGAACACATCAGCTTAGAAGGCTTTAAAGAACAGTTACAGGAACGAGTTGAGGTCCTTAAAAACGACATTATCAAGTTGTTAAACAATGCGGAAAATGGGAGATTAATAAAGGAAGGCATAAGAACTGTCATATTAGGTAAACCAAATGTAGGTAAGTCTTCACTATTAAATTTACTTGTTGGCGAGGAGAGGGCAATTGTAACTGAGATTGCTGGAACTACAAGAGATACGATAGAAGAGACAATCTATCTAAATGGTATTTGTCTGAACTTAATTGATACTGCAGGAATTCGTGAAACAGAAGATGTCGTTGAGAAAATAGGTGTGGACAAATCAAGAAAGAGTGCCAGTGATGCAGATTTGATTATATATGTGATTGATGCATCGGTACCATTGGATCAAAATGATCATGAAATATTAGAATTTATACAAGATAAAAAAGTAATTATACTTTTAAATAAAACCGATCTTACAACAGTAATCGATGAAGAGAGCTTAAAAAAGGAAACAAACAAAACCGTTATAAGAATATCTGCAAAGAATAAGATCGGGTTAGAGGATATGGAAACAGTAATAACTGATATGTTCTTTGAAGGTAATTTGACGTTCAATGAAGAAGTATATATCACAAATATGAGGCAAAAAGAAGCTCTCAAAGAAGCAAAGATAAGTTTGAATCAGGTTTATGATAGTATTGAAATGGGAATGCCGGAGGACTTCTATACGATTGATTTAATGAATGCATATGAAGTATTAGGTACGATTATTGGGGAATCTGTAGACGAGGATTTGATTAACACGATATTCAAAGAGTTCTGTATGGGTAAATAGAATATCTGTTGGGAATTAGAAGAGAGGATAATATTATGAGTTATGTCTATGAAAGTTATGATGTAGCAGTTGTTGGGGCAGGACATGCAGGTTGTGAAGCAGCTTTGGCTTGTGCTAGACTTGGACTCAAAACAGTGATGTTTACTGTTAGTTTAGACAACATTGCAATGATGCCATGTAATCCGAATATAGGTGGAACCTCAAAAGGACATCTTGTACGTGAACTAGATGCACTTGGTGGAGAAATGGCGAAAAATATTGATAAAAGCTATATCCAATCTAAGATGTTAAATGAATCAAAAGGACCAGCCGTGCATTCCTTGCGAGTACAGGCAGATAAGCATGAATATAGCCGAGAAATGAGAAAAGTTGTTGAAAATACTGATAATCTTCACATTAAACAAGCAGAAATTACTGAAATTTTAGTTGAGAATGGTCAAGTGGAAGGCGTAAAAACCTATTCAGGTGCTGTCTATCCATGCCGCGCGATTGTACTATGCACAGGTGTATATCTAAATGCTAGATGTATCTATGGTGAAGTAAGTCAATATACTGGACCAAATGGATTGCCTTCGGCAAATCATCTAACAGATTCATTAAAGAAGTTAGGAATCGAGATGTATCGATTTAAAACGGGAACACCTGCAAGAATTGATAAGAGAACCATTGATTTTAGTGAAATGGAAGAACAATTAGGAGATGAGAAAGTAGTACCATTCTCTTTTACTAATAAATCAGAGGATATTAAAAAGGAGCAAGTTTCTTGTTGGTTAACTTATACGAATGAGAGAACGCATGAAATTATTCGTGCTAATATCCACCGATCTCCACTATTTTCGGGTAGTATTAAAGGAACTGGACCAAGATATTGTCCATCCATTGAAGATAAAGTCGTAAAATTTGCTGATAAAAATAGACATCAAGTATTCATTGAACCAGAAGGTAATTATACCAATGAGATGTATATCTCAGGTATGTCTAGTAGTTTACCGGAAGATGTTCAGGTTGCCATGTATCGTTCGGTAAAAGGTTTAGAGAATGCCAATATTATGCGTAATGCATATGCAATCGAATACGATTGTATCAATCCAATGCAGTTAAAACCATCCTTAGAATTTAAAGCAGTGAATGGTCTTTTTAGTGGTGGACAATTTAATGGAAGCTCTGGCTATGAAGAAGCAGCAGTACAAGGTTTGATGGCAGGAATAAATGCAGCTATGAAATTATTAGAACGAGAACCAGTTATTTTAGATCGATCTCAAGCTTACATTGGAGTTTTAATAGATGACCTTGTAACAAAAGAAACGCATGAGCCATATCGTATGATGACTTCAAGAGCAGAGTATCGTTTAATGTTACGTCAAGATAATGCAGATCTACGATTAACCAAAATTGGTCATGAAATTGGTTTAATTGATAATGAACGTTATGAAAAATTATTAAAGAAGGAAGAAATGATAGCGAAGGAAATGAAGCGTCTGGAAGAAGCACAGATCGGTGCCTCAAAGGAGGTTCAGACTATTCTTGAAGGTCTTGGTACTACAACATTAAAGACAGCGACATCCTTAGCAGAATTAATACGTCGTCCAGAGTTAAGCTATCATTCAATCAAAGAATTGGACGCAGAACGTGTAGAACTTCCTGAAGATGTAGTTGAACAGGTAGAAATTAATATCAAATACGACGGTTACATCAAGCGTCAGCAACATCAAGTGGAACAGTTCAAGAAATTAGAAGGAAAGAAAATCCCAGAAGATATTAATTATGATGAGATTCCTTCTTTACGAATTGAAGCAAGACAGAAGTTAAATATGTTCCGACCAATGTCAGTTGGACAAGCATCACGTATTTCAGGGGTTTCACCAGCTGATATCTCTGTTATATTAGTATATTTGGAACAATTAAGAAGAAAATAGATAAGTATTAAGATGGGAGTAAACATGCGAGATAATAAGACACTTTTGGAAGGGTTAGCAAAATGGAATATCACATTGACCATAGAGCAGCAAAAACAGTTTGAAACATACTATGAGCTACTTGTGGAATGGAACTCATTTATGAATCTCACTGGAATAACAGAGTATGAAGAAGTTTTGGTGAAACACTTTCTTGATAGTCTCGCTTTGTTTCATGAGCATCCGTATCAGCCCTCCTGTTCTCTTATGGATATGGGAACAGGAGCTGGTTTTCCAGGAATACCATTAAAGATATTGTATCCTGATATGAAAGTGACACTAGTCGATTCGCTCAATAAGAGAATCAACTTTCTAAATGAAGTAATTAAACAACTAAAGTTAACAAATATTGAAGCTATTCATGCAAGAGCAGAGGAATTAGCGAGAAAAGAAGCATATAGGGAACAGTATGATTATATTGTTTCTAGAGCTGTTGCGAGAACGGTATCATTAGCAGAACTATGTATTCCATATTTAAAGGTTGGGGGATATTTTGTTCCTTATAAATCAGGAAATATACAGGAAGAATTAGAAGAGGCAACCTATGCGATATCAATTTTAGGTGCAAAGTGTGAGAAGGTTCAATCTTTTATGGTTCCCAATAGTGATCTTCAAAGAAGCTTAATTATGATAAAAAAAGTTAAGAACACACCAAAAGCTTATCCAAGAGCAGGAGGAAAGCCAATAAAAGCTCCATTGATAAAGTAAACGAAATGAGATTCACTATGTTTCTTTTATTATTTATAGCTATCTTGCAAATTAAAGTAGTTTACAGATGTAGGTATGTTGAATATCAAGTAACTTGATATCAAAATAGTTTGTATATCTAAGTAGCGTACGAATCAAAATAGCTTGCACATCAAAATAACTTGCATATCATAGAAGTAACTCTTTTAATGTCCTATGGTATGCAAGCTGTATAAAACGATTAAAAATATGAGATGAGGGATAAGAGTCAATGTACATACAAGGTAGATTCAAATCTTTTTTAGACGATTTAACGGAAGTATATGAAATTAGAAGAGAAGTATTTATAGAGGAACAGCATAAAACAGAGCAAGAAGAATTTGATGAGTATGATAAAGAAGCAATATTTTGTATTGTTTATGAAGAAAACAAAAATGATGAAGTAAAAAATCCAGTAGGAACTGGAAGGCTAGTAAGACTAAAAAATGGATTGTTTAAAATTGGTCGTATCGCAGTAAAAAAAGAGTATCGTGGAAAGCAATATGGCGATATGCTAGTAAAAATGCTTGTAAATAAAGCGTTTATGTGTGGAGCTACCGAAGTTTATGTTGGTGCACAAGTAAATGCTAAAGGATTTTATGAAAAAATCGGATTCAAAGTATATGGTGAAATCTATATGGAAGCGAATATACCACATATTGAAATGTCGCTAAAAAAGGAAGATTTATGCAAACTATGTAAAAAATAAAAATTTTTTCCTTTTCTTATGGCAAAGAATGTTATATTATTATACTATACTAAATTGATATTTATTATGTTAATTGAATGTATAGTTACTAATACTGAGAGTTCTTTGAATTCGGAGGATAAAATAAATATGATAATTAATGATTTAGAACTATGGAAAGAGAAAGTGATAAAGGCAAACACAGCTTTTTCTAGTCTTCAATATGAATTAGAGAATTCGATCGTCTATGTTACTGATAAAATCAATAATCTTGAAGTGAAGATAAAAGAATTATCCAAGGCATTAGAATCAATGAATCAGGTAAGCGATATAAATCAAGCTTTATTTTCACCATACGAGAATTCACATAAGATTGCTGAGGAGCAAAATTACAATACAGAGATTGTATTGCTTAAAAATCAATTAACAGAATTGATAAATGAGCTGAAGATATTGTCTGATAAGAGAAAACAATACAATAGCATAAAAGAGTGCTTAGATTACTTTAATTTAATCATTGAAAGTAAGGATACCTCATCAAAAAAGGAAAAAAATGGTGATTCTAGTGAGGGACTAAGCCTAGAACAGGATGGAATTAAAATACTAGAGACACAAGAATTAGAGAGACATCGAATTGCTCGTGATCTACATGATTCAACCATACAAAATCTTACTAATTTAGTACATAAAACAGAACTTTGCTTACGATTAGTTGATCTTGATACCATTCGTGCAAAACTTGAGATGGCAACCATGATTGAGAATATACGTTTTATCATTAATAATACGCGAGAAATCATATACAATCTTCGCCCAATGTCAATTCAAGATCTAGGACTTAAGCAGGAAATAGAGAACTTTCTTAGACATTTTATGCAACAGAATGAAATTCAAATTAAGTTTGATGCAACAGAAGAAAATCCTAATATTTTACCAGTCATCAATCATACAATTTTTCGTATTATTCAGGAAGCTTGTAATAATATTTCTAAGTACTCCAAGGCAACCATATGCAAAATCACCTTGGACTATTTAAGTGATCACATAGAACTAACGATACAAGACAATGGAGTTGGTTTTGAAGCAAATGATAATCAACATAAAAGAGAATGTGAAAATAGTGGATTCGGACTATCAATTATGCGTGAAAGAGTTCAGTTACTTTCAGGTAATTTAAAAATTGAATCGAGTAAAAGTAAAGGGACTAAAATACAAGTAATTATTCCGTATCATGAGCAGAAGGGGGAATAAAATGGCACCAATACGAATTATTATTGCAGATGATCATATGATGGTAAGAGAAGGACTAAAACAATTATTAGAACTTGATGGCGAAATCCAAGTGGTTGGACAAGCAAGGGAAGGAAGAGAGTGTCTGGAGCTTATCGAAAAGCTAGATCCAGATGTAGTGTTACTAGATATTAACATGCCAGATATGAATGGACTTCAAACGTTACAAAAGGTTAGATCCATGAATCAAAAACAAAAGGTACTTATGCTAACAATTCATAATGAAATTGAGTATTTGCTACGATCAGTAGAACTCGGAGCAAATGGGTATGTACTAAAAGACTCTGAATCATCTGTTTTAAAGAAAGCAATCTATACAGTATATCAAGGAGATTCTTATATTGAGCCATCGCTTACTCCTGAGATGAGAGAACGATTAAAGAGATTAAATAATGCATCTTCGAATGAGATACTAACTAAAAGAGAGATTGACGTTTTAAAATTAATTGCAGAAGGGCTTTTTAATAAAGAAATTGCATACCGACTGAGTATTAGTGAGAAAACTGTAAAGAATCACGTATCAAATATTTTTAAGAAAATTGGAGTATCAGATCGTACACAAGCAGCTGTTTATGCAATAAAAAATAATTTTGTTTCAATGTTTTAGTTGAATCATAAATACTAAAAGTTTCAGTAAAAACATAACTGAATAAAAGTAAGAGAGTATTACCCATGAGATAATGTTGCGACTTAGTAAATAAGAATAACGTAAACGGATATTAAGATAAACAATAAATCAATATTATTCAATTATGACAGTAAATCAAGATAGTATGACATGAGCTACTAATAATGAGACTAAGTTTGAGAGTATTATTTAGAATCAGTAAAATGGTTTATAAATTGGGAGTTTGATGGTGTAGATTTAAGAATGTGCTGAGTTTGAAAGAAAAACATATATCAAGGAAATACAGTCTGCCAAAACAAGTATAATTGAATTTTAAGGAAAAATTGTATTCAAATAGTAAGATGAGATATTAGTATGTATCCTCATCCATAAAAGAGTTTAGATAAATTGTTATTGTAGTTTTACAATATATATTTATTATATAAACTCTTTTTTTTGTGTAGAAAGTTAATATAATATTAAGATGTAATATACATTGTTTACTAAACAAAAAATGTTTCACGTGAAACAATGAAATGTTAATCTTTCATATAGCTATGTGAAAGAGAACGTGATATAATATTACTGAATTAAACATGAAAATATATATGCAAATATATATAATTTCAATGATTTACTAGTTGCAGTTACATGAAATTCAGTATACCTTATATATGTATTACTGTTAAGAGGATATTATTATGTATGCACGTGGAGGAGAAAATGGGAAAAGCTATAGCAATAACAAATCAAAAGGGTGGAGTCGGAAAAACTACTACAGCAATCAACCTAGCAGCGTGCCTTGCTGAAAGAGGGAAAAAAGTATTAGCAATTGATATCGATCCACAGGGAAATACAACAAGCGGTCTTGGTATTAATAAAGATGAGATTGAGAATACAGTTTACGAGTTAATAATCGGTGAATGTACGATTGAAGAGTGTATGATGCAAAGTTGTGTTGAAAACTTGTTTGTTCTTCCTTCTGATGTAAACTTAGCAGGTGCAGAGATTGAACTGATTGGGGTCGAAGAAAAGGAATACATATTAAAACATTGTGTCAATGATATTAAGGATTCCTTTGACTATATTATAATAGACTGTCCTCCATCACTCAATACCCTTACTGTAAACGCAATGACAACAGCAGATGCAGTATTAGTACCAATTCAATGTGAATACTACGCACTGGAAGGGCTTTCCCAGCTGATTCATACAATTAATCTCGTGAAAGAACGTTTGAATGCATCACTTGAAATAGAAGGTGTTGTGTTTACGATGTATGATGCAAGAACAAATTTATCGTTACAAGTAGTTGAGAATGTAAGACGTAATCTGGAACAGAAAATATATAATTCAATCATTCCAAGAAATGTACGATTAGCAGAAGCGCCAAGTCATGGACTACCAATTAGCATGTACGATCCAAAGTCAGCGGGTGCAGATGCATATCGAGATCTTGCAGATGAAGTACTACGACAAGATGGAGAACATATTTCAGATACGGTTGCAATCTCAGATAAGAAGGAAGAGTCAAATCATAGTAAAACTTCGAAAGACAATGATAAGAAAAAAACGAAAGGGATTTTTGGACGTAGAAAGGGAGATAAGTAATGACTTCAAAAAAAGGATTAGGAAAAGGTTTGGACTCACTGATTGTCAATAAAATTGATCATTCTACCAATAAGAGCAGCGAAGTTGATCATGTTTCACGTGAAACATTGATCAATATCAATAAAATTGAACCTAATCGTGAACAACCTCGTACCCATTTCGATGAGGATGCACTTCATGAACTTGCTGATTCAATAAAATTACATGGGATCATTCAACCACTTATTGTTCATAAGGTTGGTGAACGTTATGAAATTATTGCAGGAGAAAGAAGATGGAGAGCGGCAAGAATTGCAGGACTGAAGGAAGTTCCGGTAATTGTAAAGAATTATACAAGTCAACAGGTACTTGAAATTGCTTTGATTGAGAATATTCAACGTGAAGATTTAAATGCAATTGAAGAAGCAATGGCATATGAAAAGCTGGTGCATGAGTTTAACTTAAAACAAGATGAGGTTGCAGAGAGAGTAGGAAAAAGTAGAGTAGCAGTTACGAATTCCATGAGATTAATGAAGTTGGATAAACGAGTTCAACAAATGGTAATTGACGACATGATTACAGGTGGACATGCACGGGCTCTCTTAGGTATATTAGACGCAGATGCACAATATAGCGTTGCAATGAAAGTGTTTGATGAAAAGCTAAGCGTTAGGGAAACAGAGAAATTAGTAAAAAACTTATCGAAAGAAAAACCACAAAAGGAAGTAGCAGCAGCAAAGGAAGATAGTTATATATATCGAGACTTAGAAGAACGGATGAAAAACATTTTAGGTAGTAAGGTGGAAATTCATCGTCAGTCCGACAATAAAGGGAAAATACAAATTGAGTACTATTCGCAAGATGATTTAGATCGAATCATTGAGTTAATAGGGTCAATAGGATGAGAAAGAGGAATAAGAGATGAAATTATTTGAATCAGTTGGAATTGATATTGATATCGTTGTAATTGTGTTAATGGGATTCGTATTTATTTCTATTATTTTAGCTTGCGTTATGTTATCAAAGTTAGGGAAGCTTAAGAAAAAGTATAATTCCTTTATGGAAGGGACCGATGGTAAAACCTTAGAGGACTCTATTCTCAATCGTTTTTCTGAAATCGATACCTTAAAGAGTGAAACAAAAGCAATGAGCTCAGATATTAAAAAAATATCTGAAACATTGCTAAGTGCATATCAAAAATGTGGAATTGTTAAGTATGATGCATTTAAAGAAATGGGAGGAAAGTTGAGTTTTTCACTTTGTATGTTAGATGATCATAACGATGGTATTATTCTGACTTCCATGCATTCCAGTAGAGAAGGTTGTTACACCTATGTAAAAGAAATAATTAAAGGACAATCATTTGTACTTTTATCAGAAGAAGAAAAGCAAGCATTAACAGAAGCAAAAAACAAGAAAAATTTTATGGCATAGTAGAAAATAAAACAAACTTATTTCATTCATCGATATGACGTATGGATGGAATAAGTTTTATTACGAGGAAAATAAGATGAGAAAAGTCTCAATAGAAAATTTAGTTGGGGGAGAAAAACTAGCCAGAGATGTCACTACGATAAATGGTATTCTTTTGATACCAGAAGGTACAATTCTTAAAAAAGTTTATTTAGAAAAGCTACACGAATTACATATCAATACAGTTTATATCGAACATGAAGATATACCCAATGAAGTCGAAATGATAATAGAGGATAAGATACAAAAAGATTGTAAATTAATGGTAAAAGAAACAATCGAAAAGTATTCCTACTGTGCCAATTCCGAATTACATGAGATTGTTGAGATTGCAGACCAAATTATGAGAGATATTGTATCCAATGCAGATGTTATGTACAATATCTCATATGTACGTGAGAAAAGTGAGGCAGTATTTTCACATTCGGTCAATGTTTCTGCTCTCTCCGTACTAATAGGATTAAAGATGAAACTATCATTGAAAAGAGTGCATGATATTGCCGTTGGGGCCTTACTTCATGATCTCGGTATTGTTTATCTACCTTTCTCATTACAGGAAGTAAACTATGACGAGTGCCAAGAAGAAGAAAAAAGAATCATTAGAAAACATGTAATCACAGGCTACTCTTTATTGGAGCATGAGAAATGGCTCTCTTCAGTATCTAAGGATATTATTCTAAGTCATCATGAACGCAGTGATGGATCGGGGTACCCGATGAGACTTAAAAATAATAAGCTTAGAGTAGAAACCAGAATCGTTGCATTGTGTGATGAATTTGATAACAGGGTATATGGAAATCTATGCAGAGCAGATAAGATACAAGTGGTAATGGATTATATCCTAAGTGAGGCTGGACGTAAATATGATTTTAAAGTAGTGCAGGCATTTATTGAATCAGTAGCAGTATATCCGATTGGAACCTATGTGAAAACGAACACTAATGAAATAGGCCTAGTAATCAGACAGAATTATAAGATGCCAACCAGACCAGTAATTAGAATACTTTCAGAAGCAGGTGAAGACGAAAGCATTAAGGATTTAACGAAGGAATTAACACTGTTTATCGTAGACACTGTGGATATTTCTTGACGCAGAGGAATCTAATATGTTATAACTAAGAAATGGTATCAAAACATACAATGTATAAAAATTAAAGGGCAGTTAGGTGAGTAAATGCATAGTTTTTTAAAAGCAATTGGCTTTAGTAAAATAAATAATCGTTTGGAAGTTGAACAACTGATTCATAAAGTAATTGAAGATGCATCACAGAAGCATCTTTTGAGCATGGAAGATAATTCAACCTTAGCAGAATTGTCACTTGAATTTGCTCCAGAGGTTGGAATTACAGTTCGTGGTGAATTCGATGTGAACAAAAACTTTCACTTAGAGCACTATTTTCCTTACTATAGAGGACAGAACATTAGTGCAAAGGAACAGATTTTCATCAGTAAGAGGGTAGATACAGATGCTTACACAGGGATGTGTGATGACTATCGATTAGGAGTATCCTTAATCTTCTACCTACAAAATGCAATTGATTATCTTCATATAAATCAAGAAATCAAAGGACCAATGATTTTTCCAGTATCTTTAGTAGGCTTAGCTTCTGAAGGTAAGATACTCTTACCAGTTGAGAAAACAGATAAGAGTGAGAAGGCTGGAAAAGCAAATTTGAAACATCGAAATCAATTGATTGCAGAAGCTAAGAAAGGTAATCAGGAAGCAATTGATAGCCTTACAATTGATGATATTGATATGTATGCTATGGTTTCAAAAAGAATTAAAAAGGAAGATGTGTATTCGATCGTGGATACTTCGTTCATACCATATGGTACAGAATCTGATAATTATACGGTACTAGGGAATATCTTAGATGTTAGAGAGTTAACCAATCATTTATCCAAAGAAAGTCTCTATATCCTATCCATAGAGTGTAATAATCTATGTTTTGAAGTATGTATTAATAAAGAAAATTTAATTGGAGAACCAAGTGTAGGTAGAAGATTTCGTGGAACCATCTGGATGCAAGGAAATGTCGATTTTAACAACGGCTTGACTTCATTCTAGATAATGAATATAATAAATCTTGTACCCGCCCTCATAGTTAAATGGATATAACAAGCCCCTCCTAAGGGCTAGTTGCAGGTTCGATTCCTGCTGGGGGTGTTATGAACGATAGAATAAAACCGAAAGAGTAAGGAAGTAGTCATATGAGAGATAAGCGAACGAAAGTACTCTATATTCTTTTCTTTATTGCATCAGTTTTTTTTGCTGCATTTGTATTAGCTGAGTTTCGTGAAGATTACTTAGCCATTGCATTAGCAGCTATTGTTATGCTTATTGCAGCATATTTTTTAGTTGAAAAAATAGAGCGGGATATCTATGAAAAGTATGAGTTTGAACGGAATGATATCAATGGAAAGCTTGAAGAAGCGACCAATGAAGTGAGAAAGAGTAACCTTAAGATTGAGCAGCTTCAGAAGGCTATCTATAATGCTTCTCTCGATGGCTTTAGAAAGCCAGATACTAAATTGCGGGAACTAACGCAGGAATTAGAAGAGGTAGAAGAAACGCTTAAAAAGAAAGAGAGTTTATTGGATACCAAAGACTCAGTTGAAAATAAACAAGAGCTACATGAAATCCTTCAAACCCAAAAGGATACAATTGATTTATTAAAAACAGGCTTCAAGTCATTGATTCAATACAGTAAGGAGAATGCAAGGCAAGTTGCATTGAATACCAATGAGAAGACAGATGAGCTTCTTAGGAGTCTTGAAACTGCAATTACAAATTTAAAACAAGAAATTCCAAAGATCAATGAAGATAGTCTTTCTGAAGTAAAGAACCAATTTGAGAGTATATCGGAATCCTATCTAGAAAACACCTCGTTAATAAGTCAGAGATTAATAGAAATTCAAGATTTAGCGGATACAATTTCAAAAGCGATACAGGAATAAAGGAGCTATTTTAATGGTAAAATAGCTCCTTTATTCTATCTATTATTGAGTTTAAATAAAATCATCTCGCTTACGGATCATATCCATTCTACGTTTGTGATTACGACGATAAGCCTTTCTACGTTTGCGATATGGAATCTCAATAAATAAAATGTAGTAACCGATTACAAGTATTATAGCACTCACACATACACCGATAATAATAGGTTTTACTTTAGATTTCTTAGTAGCTAGAGTTCCTTCTACACTAATAGCGTCCTCGCCAGTTAAGCTTTCATCATCTGTAGACTCTCCTTGATTTTCCTGAGACGTATCTGTAAATACCAGATCTGGCGGTATTAGATAATCAGGCCATTGAGCATCAAAAACTTCCTTCGTTAATGGATAATCCTTATTGTAATATAGGATATCAGTTGCTCCTACATATTTTCCAGAATAGGTATATGATATTTTCCCAATCACATTATTACCATGAACAAATTCTTTTACTGGAGTATAAGTAATTGTTTTAACAGCATCTTTAATATCCGCCTTTAATGGAAGTACAACATTACTGTTTTTACTGATACTAAGATTACTGATGTCACGGTTATTAAACTCTTTAAAATCACGGAATAAGGAAGGGAATTTTAAGGTAGTTTCTTCTGTATTGGTATCTTGCATACTATATAAGGCGTAGTTATCAAAAGCAAAATCAAGAATCTTAGCAGTGTCCTCATATGCATGTAAGCCTGTGTCAACGTGGAGGACTACAGCAATTAATGTTAAACCATTGCGTTCAGCATACGTAACAAGTGTAGTCTTAGCCTCTTTCGTTCCACCAGTCTTACCGCCAATTGCTCCATCGTAAGGTAGAGTTTTACGAATGAATCGATGATGGTTAGCCAAAGGTCTTGCAACATTCTTATTCGTGGCTGGAATGGTATAAGTTCTTGATCCTGTGATGGTACGGAATTCAGGGAGTTGGATGGCAGCACGGCTGATTAATGCCATATCATATGCACAGGTGTAATGATTATCATCATGAAGTCCATGTGGGTTAACAAAGTTTGTATTTACGCTTCCTAACTCTTTTGCTCTCGCATTCATCATAGCAGCAAAATCCTCTGCTGTGCCATTTGCAACATGCTCTGCAACACCATAGGATACTTCATTTGCTGACTCTAACATGACTCCATATAAAGCGTCTTTTAATGTAACAGATTCTCCTTCTACAAGTCCAATACGACTGCTATCAAAATCCACATCCCATTCTGCTTCATGAGACATTGTCACAATTTCATTCAGATTATTATTTTCAAGAGCAAGTAAAGTTGTCATAATTTTGGTAATACTTGCAGGATAGTAAGAGGTATAAATGTCTTTTTCGTATAACACTAATCCAGTACTTGCTTCCATAACGATTGCACCATCTGCATAGACGTCTGGTCCAGTAGGCCAAACAAAATCAGAATTATCTTCTATAACTTCCGTTCCAGTCTCAGTAGCGAGAGCAGTAATAGGGGTTGTATATATATTAAAAACCATCACGAGTGATAGTAAGCGTAAACCATACGACTTTAGTTTATTTCGCATAATAACCTCCAGTAAAGCATAACAATTCTCTATAGTAAATTTATAATCCATTATAGAATACTTTTGTACGAGAGGCAAGTTTTATTATAAAATAAAAGGAATATACTAAAAATTATTCTATACTATTAAAATTGCTATACAATTTTACATAAAAGTGGTATAATATTGGTAGAAGTCAACAAGAAAATAAAGTAAACAATAACAAATTAGAAGTGCATGATATGGACTGACAGAGAGGAGCGATAGGTATGAATTTACAAACGTTAGTGGCAAAAGGTAAGAATGCATCTGTTTATAGGGATAATAACAATGCAATCAAAGTATTCAATCTAGGGACATCAAAAACAGATGTTTTGAATGAAGCGCTTAATACAACAAGAGTAGAAGAAACAGGGTTACCTATTCCAAGTATAAGTGAGATTGGTATTATTGATGGGCAATGGGCTATAACGATGAATTTTATCGAGGGGAAAACATTAGCAACATTGATGGCAGAGAATCCGGATAAGATTTCTACATATATTGAGCAAATGGTAGACTTACAGCTTGAGATTCACTCAAAAAAGGCACCATTACTCAATAAATTAAAGGATAAATTGGTTCGTCAAATTGATAGTCTAGAGAATCTAGATCATATTAAGAAATATGATCTATTAACAAGATTAGATGCGATGCCAAAACATACGAAAGTATGTCATGGTGATTTTAATCCAAATAATATTATTGTAGCCGAAGATAAGATGTATGTTCTTGACTGGGTACATGCAACTCAAGGAAATGCAAGTGCAGATGCAGCAAGAACCTATTTATTATTTGCATTACATGATAAGAAGAGAGCGGAGATGTATCTGGATCTTTTCTGTAAGAGAAGCTTTACTGAGAAGAGATACGTAGAAACCTGGCTTCCTATCGTTGCCGCAGCTCAATTGACGAAAAATAAGCCAGAAGAAAAAGAATTTTTGATGAAGTGGCTTGATGTTGTAGACTATGAATAAATTGTAAAATCAAATAAATAAAAAGGAATCAGACTGGTTAGGGGGAGTCTGATTCCTTTTTTTACAAAGAAGCATAATATGCATTCCTTTGTTTATAATAAATCGAAGTAGCTATAAAATAGCTACTTTGATTTATAAGTTAAGTAATTATTTACCGTAGTAAACCTTAAGGTACATTTCTTTAATTTCCTTCATTAATGGATATCTTGGATTAGCACCAGTACACTGATCATCAAATGCCTGTTCAACCATCTCATCAAGAGTATCTAAGAAATACTTTTCATCCACACCATAATCTTTAATTGTTTTCTTGATGCCGACTTTCTCTTTTAACTCATTGATCATCTTAATGAAGTTCTCAAATTTCTCTTCATCAGTCTTTCCAGGAACCTTTAAGAAGTCTGCACACTCTACATAGCGCTCAAGGGCATGTGGATACTGGTACTGTGAGAAGGTTCCCATCTTGGTAGGTACATGAGTTGCATTAAATCTCATAACTTCATCAATTAATAATGCGTTAGCAACTCCGTGAGGTAAGTGGTGGAAAGCTCCGAGTTTATGTGCCATGGAGTGACAAACGCCTAAGAAGGCATTTGCAAATGCCATACCAGCTAGAGTAGAAGCGTCTGCCATTTTCTCTCTTGCAATTGGATCAGCAGCACCCTTTTCATAAGCATCAGGTAAATAAGCAAAGATATTTTTCATTGCTTTTAATGCAAGACCATCGGTATAATCAGTTGCCATTATGGATGCATATGCTTCAAGAGCATGTGTTAAAGCATCGATACCAGATGCGCTTGTTAATCCCTTTGGCTGATCCATCATTAAGTCCGCATCAATAATAGCCATCTTTGGAAGTAATTCGTAATCTGCTAATGGATATTTAACACCAGATCTCTCATCTGTAATAACTGCGAAAGGAGTAACCTCAGAGCCAGTACCAGAGGATGTAGGAATAGCGATGAAGTAAGCTTTTTCACCCATCTTAGGGAATGCATAAACACGCTTTCTAATATCCATAAAACGCATTGCAATATCTAAGAAATCTACTTCTGGATGTTCATACATAACCCACATAATCTTAGCAGCATCCATAGCGGAACCACCACCAAGAGCGATGATACAGTCAGGCTCAAATAGTCTCATAGCTTCTGCACCTTCAGTAGCACTTGCAAGTGATGGATCTGGAGCTACATTATAGAAGGTTGTATGTGTAATTCCTAACTCATCTAACTTATCAGTTACAGGTTTGGTATAGCCATTCTTATAAAGGAAGGCGTCAGTGACAATAAATACTTTTTTCTTGCCCAATACATTCTTTAACTCATCAAGGGCAACTGGTAAACAGCCCTTCTTAAAGTAAACTTTCTCAGGTGCTCTAAACCAAAGCATGTTTTCTCTCCTCTCAGCAACGGTTTTAATGTTGATTAAGTGATTAACACCAACATTTTCAGATACGGAGTTACCACCCCAAGTACCACATCCAAGTGTTAAGGATGGAGCTAACTTAAAGTTGTAAATATCACCAATACCACCATGAGAGGATGGAGTATTTACTAGGATACGGCAAGTTTTCATTGCTTTGGAGAAGATATCGATCTTATCTTGACCAGTTCCTACATTAATATAGATGGAAGATGTATGACCATAACCACCATCAGCTACTAAACGCTCTGCCTTGCTAACAGCATCTTCGAAGGACTTAGCTTTGTACATAGCTAATACTGGAGATAATTTCTCGTGTGCAAACTGTTCACTAAGCTCAACAGATTCCACTTCACCAATTAAAATCTTTGTTGCTTCAGAAACTTTAAATCCAGCAAGTTCAGCAATTTTATATGCACTCTGACCAACAATTTTTGCATTTAATGCGCCATTAATTAAGATTGTTTCTCTTAATTTCTGTGTTTCTTCCTTAGAACAAATATGACAGCCGCGATCTTCAAATTCTTTCTTGGCAGCATCGTAAATTTTATCACTGATAATAACGGATTGCTCGGAAGCACAAATCATACCATTATCAAAGGTTTTAGAGTGTATAATTGAGCTAACAGCAAGACGAATATCACAAGATTCATCCATAATAACAGGTGTATTACCAGGACCAACACCAAGAGCAGGCTTACCAGAAGAGTAAGCAGCTTTTACCATACCAGGACCACCGGTAGCAAGAATGATGTCAGCATTTTTCATAACTTCATTTGTTAATTCAAGACTAGGTACATCAATCCATCCAATGATTCCCTTTGGCGCACCTGCTTCTACTGCAGCTTCAAGAACGATTTTAGCAGCCGCAATCGTAGAATTTTTGGCACGTGGATGTGGACTAAGGATAATTGCATTTCTTGTCTTTAAACAGAGTAATGTTTTAAAAATAGCAGTAGAGGTTGGATTTGTTGTAGGAATTACAGCTGCAACAACACCAATTGGTTCAGCTATTCTTTTAATACCATAACTTTTATCCTCTTCAATCACACCACAAGTCTTTGTATCTCTATATGCATTGTAAATATACTCTGCAGCATAATGATTTTTAATCACTTTATCTTCAACAATTCCCATGCCTGTTTCTTCTACAGTCATTTTTGCTAAAGGAATTCTTGCTTTGTTTGCAGCCATTGCAGCAGCAAAAAAGATTTTATCAACCTGCTCCTGTGTATAGGTAGCAAAGATTGCTTGTGCTTCTTTTAATTCATGCATTTTTTCGGTTAAAGCATCAATAGTATCAACCAAGCCGGTTGTCTGTAACTCTGCTTTTTTAGCCATATATTTTTATCCTCCTACGCTGTTAAAAAATTAACAAAGTTGTTTAATCATGAAAATGAAATATTGCAAGGTCATTTTATAACAATGTTAAATTGTTGTCAATGTACACAAACACCAAATAAAAATGAAAAATAGTGGGTTTTATGGCAATCTTATACGAAGTCATAAAAACAGAAAAAACCCTAAAAAATCCATAAACATTCAAAAAACTTTGGATTTTTTAGGGAGATAATGTAATCTTTAAGGAGTTAAATATAGATTAAACTTTATTAATTAAGCGACATTCTTATTCCAATGGAAGGTTTAACTGATGGTATGAGCTTTCAGAGGAAGGAATAGAAGAAGAAGCCAAGCTGCTTTTTAATTCATAAGGTGTTCTTGCAAGAACTTCATAAGCA
>JAEZKD010000245.1 GCA_023415655.1 Bacillota bacterium
GCATAATTCCATACTGAATGCATGCTTTTGACAATATAATCAAAATATGAAAAAGTGAACGTATCTCTCCTTATTGATATCAATCCATCTATATTTCAATTGTATTTTTTGTAGAATTTTACTAAAATAGAATAAAGGAGGTAAGATTCATGTCGATTGCAGATAAGATATTTATTGATACTTGTAAAGATATACTAGATCATGGTGAACTCTATCCATGTGAGCGAGGACTTGATGAGAATGGTAATATGACCTACGCAACTTGGGAGGATGGGACTCCAGCCAATGCAATTGGAAAGTTTTGCGTGATTAATCGTTATGATTTATCGAAAGAATTTCCGATTTTGACATTACGACCAATCTCTATGAAGGTAGCGATTGGAGAGATACTATGGATTTGGCAAAAGAAATCCAATAACATTAAAGATTTGAATAGTCACATTTGGGATGAGTGGGCAGATGAGAATGGTTCGATTGGCAAAGCATATGGATATCAATTAGGCATCAAACACAAGTATAAGGAAGGTCTTTTTGACCAAGTGGATCGTTTACTCTTTGACCTAAAAACTTGTCCACATAACCGAAGAATGATTACTACTCTTTGGAATCCAAGCGAGCTATCCGAGATGAACTTATATCCATGTGCCTATGGTATGGAGTTCAATGTTAAAAACGGGAAGCTCAATGCTGTCTTAAATCAACGATCACAAGATATGTTAGCAGCGAATGGCATCAATGTGGTGGAATATGCGATACTAATTCATATGCTCGCAATTTCAAGTGGGCTAAAAGTCGGTGAATTCGTACATAAAATTGTAGATGCGCATATCTATGATAGGCATATTGATATGATAAAGGAGCTAATCAAACGACCAACCTTTGACGCTCCAAAGCTTAGCATTAACCCTGAGGTTAAGAACTTTTATGATTTTAAGATAGAAGATTTCATGTTAGAAGGATATCAAACAGGAGACCAGATCAAAGGTATTCCGATCGCAATTTAAAGAAAGGAGTTTTGAATGAATCTAATTGTAGCTGTTGATCAAAATTGGGCAATTGGTAGTAATGGCAAACTGCTTACTACCTTAAAAAAGGACCATGCATTCTTTAAGGAGTTAACCACCAATAAAATTGTCATCTATGGGAGAGAAACTTTAAGAACCTTTCCAAACCAAAAACCTTTGAAACATAGAACCAACCTCATTTTATCTAGAGATAGTAGGTTTATAGAAGAAAATGCTACGATCCTTCACTCCATACCTGAGCTTTTAACGTATATCAAGTGCTTTGAGAAGGAAGATATCTATGTCATCGGTGGCCAAAGTATCTATGAACAACTACTCCCATACACGAAATACGCGTATATAACTAAAATTGATTTGATTTATGATGCAGATCGATATTTTCCTAATTTAGATGGATTACAAAATTGGGAACTTATTGAAGAGGGCGAAATCCAATCAGAAAACGATGTATCCTTTCAATTTACGAAGTATATCAATCATGATGTAACTTCCTTCTAGGGAGAGATAACACAGATGAATTCATCAGCTCTACTTTCGATGTACTTTCAAGCATCGATTTATTATGAAAAACAAGATTAAGTTTCATATCCTCTCTTTATCGATAAAAACTCTGCTTTTTCATCAAATAAGCAGAGTTTTTATAAAGTTTAGTCACAATAGCCCACCTTAATCTGTAAAAACTTTGTATCATTTTCACCTAATACCACATGATAAAATGGTGTCACCTGCGTTTTATTCGATTGACGCAGGAATTCAATTAAGGACGCATACGCAAATTCCGTTGTTGTTTCAAAATTCTCACTTAGCAAGATAGACATCATATGATCGACAGAATAATAACTATGAAAGGACATATTCTCTGGAACCTTCACATAATCTTCCTGCACAGGCATAAAATACTCCATAATAACATTCGAATCGGAAGGAATATTCAGCAAGGCATAAAACAAAGGCCCTTTGCAATGAACCTTTAAGGCCTCTAGCTCCTTTTTAAAATCAGCTAATACCTTCGGTGCCTCTTCATAGTAAAATGCGTACTTTTTCGATATCACATTCGAATAACGGATGAAATCCTCTGTATATATCATAGCCACTCTCCTAACCTACTCTACTGTCTTAATCGGAGCATAAATATCGATGATTCCACCACCATAGACATCAAGATAAATGTTATAAAATGGTTCCACCAAATCAAGTTTCTCAGATTTAGCTGCTAACTTTAGCAACTCATAAGAAGGAGCTATACTTTCTGTTAGGTCTGCATGGCGGTACCATAATCCATCTTCAAATTTAAAGCTCGTCATAAAGTGATATGTACTATTTTCTTTTAATTCCACCTGTGCATTCAAAGGAAGAAATAGCTCAAATTCTTTCATTGATTCCTCTAAAGTATCCGTAACGGTATATATAATCGGTCCAGTACCGAACAGACCTAGCTTTAATATTGTATATTTAAGTTCGAGTATCTTCTCCTTGAGCTCTCTTTTTTGACATATTACTTTCATACGTATTACATTATGAAATTCTACAGGACTTCGTCTTATTTTCATATTCCTATCATCTCCTCATTTATCCTAAAAAACTCCACATCATCTACCAAATCAGATCCCCGATAAAATCTCCAATATCATCCACAAAATCCTTTGCACCTTCATAAACATCTTGCAGCCCATCCGAGACAGCATCAACAACGTTTCCAATTTGTTCCGAAGCATAATCGACAACCGTATCAACAGCCATTTTAGCCCCATCTACTAAACTATCCTTTTGACCATCTCCATCAAAATCGGTAATACCAACATTAAATGCTAAATTAATGGCTGCTCCTGATGCAATTCCAACGACAGTCCCAATCGGTGGTGCAATGAGGGATCCTATGGCAGCTCCAGTGGCCATTGCACCAGCTGAACTACCAATATCAATTGCAACATCTGTAGCTGTATTTACAACAGTTTTTGGTGTAAAGGTCCATTCACCATCAACATAAGTATTCTCAATAAAATTACTACCAATAGATAATACAGTTGACGCGGTTCCAAGTATTTTCAAGCCTTTTGCTGGTTTTGATAGTTGAGACCATTTGGAATAATCAAAATCGCCAATAATACCATCCTTAAGCGTATTATTAAATACATCAGTAAATTGATCTACCTTACTTAAATTTAATCTTTTAATATATTTACTCAAATCTTCGTACTGAACCTGATTAAAATACCTACTCTTATTTCTTGTTAGATCACCATTCGCTTTGTAGATATCAAAGCCACGATTCATAAAGGTACGCACTTGATAGTCTGACCAGTTTTCACTACCTTGGATGAGATTTTTCAAAAGATCTTTTACTTGAGCATGTGTTAAATTATTGATATTTTTAAAATAGAGATAGGTTTTTCCATCACTTAATATATCTGAAGTAAACTGAACACCAGATTGATAGAGCTTGATGGCTTTGATCATTTGTTCATCATTATTGCATAGGTCAAGTAATAAACTTAACGGAATGTCCAAATCTCCATACATCTCTGTCACTTTTAAGATAAAAGGTTCCTCTGTACTCTGATTGAATGCCAGATCATTGGCAGTAGGTTCAGATGGAGATGTAATATCCATAAAGAGACAATATAAGGAATAATCAGCTTCCCGATAAGTAGCCGCTCCAGCAGCAGTTGTCTGAATGATGTTTGAAATCTTTGTAGCAAGTGTAGTTATGGACTGGTTAATTGAAGTAATCTGTTCATTGATGCTATATCGTCTTAAAACATTGGATGACAATTGATTGCGAAGCGAATTCATAGCATTGATTGCTTGATCAAGTTCATAAAGTTTAGAATTTAACGTTGTATTTAATTCATTTACTAAGTCTAAATCAATCGAAATATTTGCCATGTGTGGTACCCCACTTTTATACTTTTCGGATTGGTTAATAAAGTATCAGAAATTCAAGTTACGATTAAGCCTTCTGACTTGTTATTATCATATGTAGTAACTCACTTTTGTTATATATTTCTGAACTCTCATGTGAATCACAATATTCTTTTAGAATCCTTTGAGAATTTTGATTTAGTCTTGTAATTCCATCGGCTGAAGGATACCGTAAAAGTTTCCAGAATGGAAGTGTCTTTTTTAGCTGTTCTTTTATTTCCTTGGTATATTGACTATGAAATGATAACCTTAGATTGTAATGACTTCCGTCTATGAAATGAAAGGTAAAGTAATCAGAACCACCCTTAATGTAGGTAGAGAATTGACTACAACCTATAACAGAATTTTTTGCTATAAATTTTTTATTTAGATAAATCCAATGTTCTGATTCCAAATATAGCTTTGCTGGGATACCTTCGATTGAAACAAAGCTTTCAGAATTTAAATCTTGTAACAATGATTTCACATTAATTTTATTATTAAAATAGAGTACATGACTTGATTTTCTTGTGAATAGTAATAGAACGAAATGGATTAGTAATAGATATAAGAGTGTTTCCAGCATGGTTTGATCGATCGTTGTATTGTCTATCTTCCCAAGATTTCCTGAAGCTTTTAGCACAAAAAATAATAGGTATAAGAAAGCACAAATAATCTCGATGCATGGTAAATAGAGATATTTCAAGTGATAACAACTTTTCAGCTGTGACATTTTTATGGTAGTTTTCATTCACACCCCTCCTCATACATGCCATAATATCATATGGAATATTATAGCATGTATTCATTTCGGAGACAATATGATTCATTTTTCATTATCCAAAAGCAGACTCTTTAATCATCAAAATAGGAAGAACAATAGGTTTCAATATCGTGTTCCAAACAAAATGCCTGAAAACGAATATCTGCACGCTCTCCACCAAAGTTCTCTTTGATGACTTCAAGCACCTCAGAATCACTTTTTCCTGGAGCTAAGAGTTCAATCATCTTTTGTGTACTCATCAGATCCAACAAGATTTCATATTCATACTCTCCTCCTTCAGGTACTTCTTTAGTCGGAAGGTATTGATCATATCCTGATAAGGTAAATTTCCCAAACTCTAAGATAGCAATCGTCTGTGTATGGACTTTTTCTGTTTTGTGTTCATAAAGTATTATCTGCATGTTAACTCCTAATTTCATTATTTTTCATGTTTCCTATTTTTCTACAGTAGACTCTTTGCACAGTAACTTCATATAGAATCGATCCACCAAAAATGCTCCCAAAGGTGCAGTGATCAGTATTGACAGTACTGCTACTGTTAACACTTTTTGACCACAAGCGAATCCATAAGCAAGTGGAAGCCCACCAATGGCAGCTTGTACCGTAGCTTTTGGCGAATATGCCATCATACAAAAGATTCTTTCCTTCTTTGTCAGTTTTGTCCGTATTAAGCAGACACCAACTCCGATCATTCGTATTACTAGAGCAAAAAGTACAATTAAGATTGCAAGCACTCCTGCTTTTCGTGCATAAGATAGGTCAACAGTGGCACCAACTAGGACAAAGAGCAGTACTTCTGCTGCAACCCATAATTTATTATATTTAGATGATAAGCGTTTCGCAAGCTTAGTATTACTTTTATATATTAGAATACCCATACTCATAATACCAATTAACCCTGAGATTGCTACCATCCCTTTTAACTGATGTTCCAGTTCAAGCATTAAGAATGAAAAACTCAGTAACACGATCACTTTCACCGAGTCTCTGATATGAAACATTTTAAAAAAGCGGTTTAGACAATAGCCTATGATGATTCCAGTGAGGCTGCCTAGTATAATTGAAATTGGTATCTGTAAAAACTCTAAGAAATTAACATTCCCACCTTGTGCAAGCGATACCAAGGCAGTAAATACAACAATGACAAAGACATCATCCACAGAAGCCCCAGCTAAGATTAACTGAGGTATGCTATGTGTTTTACCATAGCCCTCCTCGATTAATTTTAACATTCTTGGAACAATGACTGCTGGTGATACTGCAGCAATTACACTTCCGATGATTGCTGCTTCTAAGTAGGTTACAGAAAAAATCATAGGTGCTAGTATGATTACAGCTAGCATTTCAAAACAAGCCGGAACAAAACACATCAGTATGGCTGGTCTTCCAACTTTTTTTAAATCCTCAATATTTAATGACAGCCCTGCCCGTGTTAAGATAATGACGAGAGCCAATTGACGCAAATCTGCAGAAATGGATAAAATCTTAGAATCTAGTAGATTTAGAGCGTATGGACCTAATAAGATTCCAGTCAATATCATTCCAATGAGCCCAGGTAATTTTAGTTTTTGAAAGATAGAACTTAATATCAATCCAAGTATAAAGATAAGTGCAAGACTTGTTAACATTGTTCGTCTCCTTAAAGGTGTTTTATTTCACGTAGAAACGTATATCGTTGACGTTAGCCCAAATAATGTTTCATACTCTTCCCAACCCTGAGAAGGGCAAAAATAGAAGGTCATTCCTTTTTATACAGATGGCAACACATGGTAATTTTAGCACTATAACTTATGTATTTCAATTTTTATTTTTCTTCCTACTTAATAATCCACAGACGTTGAGATTAGACAAGAAAAAAAACGTTTTGCGAACTTTTCCTTGTCATTAACAATAGGAATTTGCAACCCTTCACTTGTCATGAGTAAAAAAAGCTGACCAACCCTATCGTTGTATCAGCTTTTCCTGTTTTATATTTTATCAATTTATAACTAAGATTTCAAACAAATTCTCCACTTAATGATACTAGTACAATCTTAATTATTTGACTCATTTGCATTTGCTTGTTCCCATTGCTTTGCATAATTATAATAGGTGGATTTTTTCAAGCCCAAGATTCTCATGCAATCGACTGGTCGAATTTCTTTTCGCTTGACTCTTTCATATTCACTAGCAAACTTTGAAAACTCAATCGCATGTGGCCGACCATAATCATCCCATTCTCCACGTGCTTTCTTTGCTTCCATACCTTCTCTTTGACGTTTCTCTTTTTTCTCTAATTCCGCTTGAGCCATTGCTGCATAAAGCTCAATTAACATATTGTTGACTGCATCCATAAGCATTGCAGCCATACTGTCTTCTAGAGCTGATAAGTCCATTAAGGTTGTTGGTAATTCAAGAATCATAACTCGAATGTCTCGATCCTTAAAATAACGTAGTTCATTTAAGGTTTCCTTCTTATTACGTCCGAGACGATCCAATTCGGTAATGATTAAGATATCCCCCTTATCCAATACGTCCTCTTTCATAACGATATATCGTTCACGGTTAAAATTCTTCCCGGATTGCTGATCGGTATAAATTCTTCGCAGTGGTAGATTGTTCTTTTCACAATATTCGGTAATCTCTTTAATTCCACGATCAAGATGCTGCTCTGCAGTGCTCGTTCTGTGATATCCAAAGACTTTCATTCGTTCACTCCATCATATATAATATCTGTTCTATTATACTATGGAATGTTCCAATTCTTCCTGGTAAATACTGTTATCAATATACATTATTTAATCAAAGCCATCTGTTCAAGTCGTGAAAGCAATTGATCCATCTTTTTTAGCTTAAAAGGATCGACAATTCTTTCTCCAGAAGAATAATATTCTACCGATGGTTGTAATTGTTCCAACAAATTACCTTCCTTTAATTTACGAACTAGTTGTTCTAAGGTCCCTTGAATCCCATCTACGAATCTGATATGATTTGGCAACACCTTTTGAAAGCTATCTTTAAAGTAGTTAAAGTGGGTACAGCCAAGAACCAACGATGCATATTGATCTAAATGAAAATTCTTTAACTCTTGTCTTAAGTAATCGACTACTTCCTCAGAATCAAACTCCATTCGTTCTGCAAAGTGTACCAACTTTGGTAGAGCAAGTAAATCAACAAGATGCTGCTTATCTACCTTATCAATCAAGATTTTCATCTTTTCTCCCCTGACAGTGATCGGAGTTGCAGTAACAAGAACACGTTGTTCCTGATATAAATCGATTGCTTTCTTTACTGCAGGTTCCATACCGATGATAGGAAGGGAATAATGCTTTCTAAGTTCTCTCACTGCAACACTGGTTGCTGTATTACAAGCAATCACGATTGCTTTGACCTCGTGATGAATCATAAATTGTACTACTTCCTCTACATATCCCATAATTTCTTTTTGAGTTTTCTCTCCATAAGGAACATGCTTTTGATCTGCATAATATATAAATTGCTCCTGTGGTAGCATACGAAACGCTTGTTGAAGTACGGATAATCCACCAATCCCAGAATCAAAAAATCCAATTTTCATATTCATGCACTCCCTGTATTTTATTGATTTCTCTCAATTTTAAGTCTCTTCACTTGTATAAAGAGGCATTAGTACAATCATACCATATTTTTATGATTTGACAATAGACGAACGAGGAATTCCAATCCTTAGAAGTGAGGTTTGGTATAAAAATCCTTTAAAGTTAACATAATAATATTATATATACTTTACTAAATTTACTACCATGTTATAATTGTTTTGTTTTTATTTGGAAGTATTAGTTAGATATTTACTATTTGATTTTTTTGGTGATTATTTCTTGATTTCACCAAAATCCTACTTCAATTTGAATCGACAAAGCTCTTCCTACTTGAATCCGTCTAAAAAAGTATCTTGACTTTACTAAGACATCCAAAATATCATTTGATACATTTTTGAACCACTCTGTTTAATACTTTTATGAAGTCTATATTTGTATACATTTTTGCACTATATAATTTGGAAAAAATAATATCCATATTTTGTTATCTGAAAAAGCGTGAAAAAAATAAAAAACGCTCATATAGCCATGTTTTTTGATTTAGGCAAGTAAGATTACCTAAGATAAAAAAAAGTGGCTATATGAGCGTTTTAGAGCGTATAGTATTTCATTCCTTCTTAAAATTATGTACCATAATTATCCTTTGTACTGTTCGACGATTCGTTCTAATTCTAAGATTTCTGTTCGCTTTAAAGGCTGCGAATTTAAGTATTCAAGTAGGAAGGTATTGAAAGATCCATTGAAGAGTTTATCTAAAAGTATCTTTGTTTCTGTCCGTTGAACCGTACGTTTTGAAACAAGAGGCCTACATAAAAAACCTGGTTCCTCTCTTGAAATGGCTCCTTTATCAATGAGTCGCTTTATGACGGTATAGGTGGTATTCTTCTCCCACCCAATATACTCCTTGATAATTCTTGCAATGTCTTTTGCTGCCAAAACTTTGTTCGACCAAAGTAATTCCATGATGTTAAGTTCACCCTCGTGCAATCGAATGTCTTCCATACATTTCTCTCCTTTTTCGACATCTACCGATGTAGACTGGTAACATATACCATCATTCTACATATTTAGAAACGTTTTGTCAATATACAATATCGATGAAAACACTTGAGAAAATTGTGCAGATGACTCATTAAAACTTAAAATAACCTACTTCAAATAATGTCTAAAAAAAAGACTCTGAATTAAAAGATAATCAGATACCGTTAAGGCGTCTGCAGTAACTTAATTCAGAGTAATTATCATTCTACAGTAGTAGGATTCATCCCATTCCATCTATTTTATGCTGACTTCCCTTTACTTTAAACAGAAAATCGAGTAATAAGGAATGTTTTTCACATGGTTTGTAAATTCAAAATTCTTTGAAGAGACACGTATCGAATAAGGTACCTCATGACTTGCTTTGAAGACACTTACACTTTTGTTTCGAGTATTATCACTCAGCTTTGTTTCAATTGGTACAATGCCATCCTTCGTTTCGATGATAAAATCAATTTTAGCTAGAGAATTCGACTCCCAAAAGTTTGGGCGAAAACCTCGAGCAGTTAAGCTTTGCATCATATAATTTTCTAGAATTGTTTTTTGAATACTCGGACTTAATTCTTTCTCTTTGGATATATTTTTTATCAGAAGTGTATTTAGAATACCAACATCAGGTAAGTATAATTTAAATTGAAGTGTATCCTGTTCTTGTAGTATATCCTTCGTATCATATGTATTCTTCTGACATTTATATAAATACTGGTTGATCACAAGATTTTGAATTGCATCCTTATATAACGCATAAGTAGCACCTTTTCGAATCAATCGATATTGAAATTTCTTATTCTCCTTCAGTAGCTGATCTGGCATCACTTGAAAGATTTGAGCTATCTTTAAAGCTTCACTTTCACTGTTTTTTTTCATCGCACGATCAACTAACGTACGATATAATCCAAGATGTACTTCTGCTACATTTTGTATTCCCTCCATAGTGATAAAATCATTGACTGCCGCAGGCATACCACCGACTAACAGGTAATCCTCAAAGGAATTCAGCAAATCTTTATGAACAATTTCAGGGACCTTACGACTTGTTTGATAATGTCCTTTGATTACTTCTGAGTACCACTCACTTCCGATTGCCATTAAATATTCATCAAATTCCATTGGATATAGTTGTAACTCTTCAAAAGCATCCTTTTCATGAGCTACTACCTCACTACTAATCAATAAGAGCGGAATATTACTTCCAATACGAATCAATTCCTCTACCATTGTAACGGCTTCTTGGCATTCTCCTACCTCATCTAAGATAAACAATAGATTGCCAATGTATTCTTTTGGTATCTGATAATATTGGCATAGCAATTCAATGATATTATCATCGTTATCCAAAGAAGAGCATGCATTTTGAATCAGCGCTCGAACTGCAGATACAGTTTCAAAATTCACATAAAGATTGCCATCAAAAAAGGACTTAGCAAAATCAAGGGCTAGGTAGGTCTTCCCTACACCCTTGATTCCGGTAAGCCAAAGTGGTTTTCTATCCTTATTTTCTTTCCATGCAATTAAATGATTGATCGCATTTCGTTTCACGGCTAGCACCTCAATTTATTCATAAGAGTTATAAAATACTCAGGTAACGGAGCTTCAAATTCAATGTATTCTTTCGTTGTTGGATGAATGAATCCCAAAACTCTAGCATGTAATGCCTGACCTTGTAATTGAAAATTATCCTTCGTATAGCCATAAACATCATCACCAATCAAAGGATGATGAATACTTGCCATATGAACACGTATTTGATGCGTACGCCCAGTTTCCAACGAACATTCAATGTGTGCATATTTGTTTCCAAGATTCTCAATTAAGCGATAATGTGTTACTGCACGCTTCCCATTCTTTGGATTGATCGCCATCTTCTTTCGATCGATTGGATGTCGGCCAAGTGGTGCATCCACTGTACCTTCCAAATCTTTAAACGTATGGTAACAAATTGCATTGTACTTTCTTGTAATCGAATGTACCTTTAGTTGCTCTGCAATGCATTGATGAGCATTATCATTCTTACAAATGACAAGTACCCCCGTTGTATTCATATCAATTCGATGTACGATTCCCGGACGTAGTACTCCATTAATACCAGATAGTCGATCCTTGCAATGATATAAGAGTCCATTGACCAACGTACCAGAATAATGCCCAGCCGCTGGATGAACCACCATTCCCTTTGGTTTATTTACAACAATAATATCATCGTCCTCGTACAGAATATCCAATGGTATGTCCTCAGCTTCAATGTTTAAATCGACTGGAGCTGGTATGGTGTAGCGAATCATATCACCTGTATTTACCTTATAGTTTGCTTTTACCACCTTTTCATTGACAAAAACAACTCCATCTTTGATCAATTTCTGAATGTAGGACCTAGAACAATCCTCCTCTAGATCGGCAATTACACTATCGATTCGTTGCCCAGAAAATACCTCTTCTGCAGCGTATCTCTCTTCTCTATCTAACATAACTTATTCCTGTTCTTTTTGTTTTCTTTTCATAAAGGAAAAATCATCATCTTTATACTTGAAAACGATTAATAAAGCTAGAAGGATGACTCCAATTACAATGTACATATCTGCAACATTAAATACAGGGAAGTCAATTAACTCGAAATAAATAAAGTCAATGACATATCCATGAATGATACGGTCTAATAAATTGTTACCAATCGCACCTGCAGCTACCATAACACTAGTGATTCGTAATGGTATATACATTTTCTCTTGTGGTATTCTAAAAAAACAATATGCTATGACTGTAAGCATAACTATAGTAAGCCCAATTAAAAACACTGGCTTACCACTAAACATACCCCAGGCAGCACCATCATTCTCATGATAAATAAGCTTTAACACCTTAGGTATGATAACTTGTGAATCCCCATCCATAAAGCTTGCACGTGCCCAGTATTTTGTAAGTTGATCGATACCAACTAAAAGTATTAGCAAAAAAAAGTACTTTATTCGTTTCATTTCAATGTCAATCCCCTGTCATTTTTTCTACTTAAGTATTCGATTGCCTGTCTGATTTCACTCGTAGATACTGTGGTATCAATATAAGCTTGTCCAATACGTTGTAACAAAACAAACTTAATCGTTCCCGCATCCACTTTTTTATCCTTTGACATTACCGACAAGATATCCTCAGCCAAAAGCCCGTCAAACGAGGTTGGTAACTCAAAAGCTTCCAAGGTTGCTATGATGTCATCAAATTCGGTAATCGATATGAGATTTCTCTTCATTGAAATATATGCCGCTCCTACCATGCCGATTGCAACACATTCTCCATGAAGGAGTTTAAAATCCATTAATTTTTCAACCGCATGTCCAATGCTATGCCCAAAGTTTAATAAGGCTCTCTCTCCTTGTTCCTTTGGATCTAGTTCCACTACGTCACGTTTGATTTCACAGCTCTTCTTTACCATTGGTAAAAGAATCTCATAATCTTTACTTTTAATCTGTGAAATACACGATTTCAGCCAATGATAATAGCTTGCATCCTTAATTAAACCATGTTTGATGATTTCACCAAGCCCCGATAGATATTCCTTTTCCGTTAATGTATGAAGTGTGGACAAATTCATATAAACACCAGAAGGCATATAGAAGGCTCCTACCATGTTCTTATAGGCAGAGAAATCCACTCCTGTCTTTCCCCCGATGCTTGAGTCAACCATAGCAAGTAAAGAAGTTGGAATTTGAAAAAATCGAATTCCTCGAAGATACGTTGCTGCAGTGAATCCAGTCAAATCTCCGACAACACCACCACCAAGTGCAATCAAAACATCATTGCGATCAAAGGTATGCTGAATCAAATATTCATACAATGCCTGCACAGTCGATAAATTCTTATTCTCTTCTCCAGCAGGGAAGGAATAGGTGAGGACTGTTTTGGCGACTTTAGCTAACACCTTTTCTAATCCCATGGCATGGTAACGCATAACATTAGAATCTGTTACAATTGCAACTTTACGATTCGTTAAGTGAAATTGTGAAAGCTCACCTTCTATAAATTCAAACCCATTCTCTAAAATAATATCATAACATGGAGCATTGTTGTAGCTAACGGGTATCCGTACATGATCCTGCATGTGATTTTTCTCCTTATGTCCTATTGATTCAAGTACTAGTTTAATCTTCCTCATCTATTAAATTAATAAAGGAGAACTCTTCTTGGTGTTCTAATTCGTGAATTGGATCTTCCTCGTCATCTAGATAGTCATCTATTAGTTCTTTCTTCTGATTTTGAATTGGTTTTGTTTTATTCTTATTTCGATTGGAAGAATATTCTTTTCTTGAATACTCGTTTTGTGCTTCCTCTGTTTCTAAATTGTCTAGAAAGGAGGAGTCAAAGTGAATCGCTTCTTCTTTCTCTGCTAAAGTATCGAATATATTTGAAGTAAGGGCTTCCTGTTCTTCCATCGTTATCGCCACATCATCCATCACCTGAGATGTTGAATATTTGCCTTTTTCATTCGACTTTGTTCGATATTTCTGAGGTCTGTCCTGAGTATTTTGCATTTTTTTTGTTGCTTCTTCCTTATCAGGCGTAACAAAGGTGTCCAAACGTGCAAGACTAATATCAAAGGCTTCACTTTGAATTAATTCCATCTGAGCTGCAGCAAGATTCTTAAATTGTACCTTGTATTTTTCATATTGCTGAATCAACTGGATGGTTTGATTGTGAATATGCTCTAATTCATTCTTTGCATCGGCTACAATTAGTTGAGCACGAGCCGTTGCTTCTCTCTCAATTGCTTTTGCTTTATCCATTGCAGCGCTTTTGGTTTCCTCTGCAGTTCGCTCCGCAAGTACTAACGCTTTTTGCAATGTCTTTTCAATTGTTTTATAATACTGAATTCCTTCTGTTAATACAGCAACCTTGTCGTTTAACTCCATATTCTCACGATAGATTGTTTCATAGCTTTTTAATACATCACGTAGAAAGCTATCCACATCTTTTTTGTCATAACCCAAACCACCTGACTTGAATGTTTTACTTTGAATCTCAATTGGTGTAATCATATTATTATTCCTCCTCAAAGTATATTAATTATTTTCTTATCTCCCATATAATAAAATTTTGGCATAGATACGTCCCTTTTTTGTCATATTCCCTTGACTCTCAAAACGGAACTTACCATAACCTCTGACCGAGACGATGTCACCTTCTTTTAGCATATAACTATTGGATGTGATCAGACGGGAATTCACAAATACTTTTTCCCCCTCAATCAATCCAGTAATTCCACTTCGTGAAGTATGAAATGCAAGTGCTACCATAGAGTCCAATCGAAAAGAGGATACACTTCCAACAACTTCTTTATATTCTAAAGCACTTGCATCAGGCTTTTCCTTCGTAATTTCTACAACTACATTATTATGACGGACACGAGTCAACGCATCTTTTAGATAGTTTCCAATCACCTGATCACAGTAAACATAAGCTTCTTTTTCAACTACATGAATATCACCAATTTTATTACGTGTAGTACCTGTATTCATGATTGCACCAAGATAATCGCGATGATCTAAAACACTTGCAAATTTTGCACTGGAAGGGAAAATATGAAGACACGAGATTGGAAATTGATCCAATTCAGCTTCCAATCTTGAAGAGATATTTTTGAACGGTGATTCGATATCACCATAAAAGCAGATTTTAACGCGTTCCGCATTCTCATACCCACCGTAGATTGCATACGGCACATTTAACAACTCATTTTCCATACTATGAAATATACTGATTTCATTGAGATTCAAGAAATCAGTATATGTTCGAATTCCCTTATGATAAGCTTTTTTAGCAAGTTCTTGTATACGTCGTATTAATATAGTTTCTTCTTTATTCAATACCATAACTACTTCCTGTCCTAGAATAAAATCTGTTCCACATAAGAAATAACTAGAATTGCTATGATTGGAGAGATATCAAATACCGGACTGTGAAGAACGGAATGTCTCATCAACATCTGGATTGGCAACAAAATCGGTTCAACCAAGTTGGAGATGATTTTTTTGATTAACTTAACGTGAAACATACTTAAAAAAATATAAACTAGTAATAATATTTCTAAACCCATTAGAAATATGGATAGTGACCTAAGTACTACAAACATCATATTTTGAATCCTTACTCTTATCGATAGTTTTGATTTGTAATTAACATTTTATTACGAGTAAGTTTTTAATCGTAATGACTTTTGAGATAAGCTCTCAATATTATTAATTGATTAAAAATCTTTATTCAACGTAGGAACTTCAAAACCATTCTGTTTGATCAAATCCAGATAATCTCCAGAGATATCTACACTATCTGGTGAGATTATAAATATATAACTTGATATCTGATGTAATTTACCATTCAAAGCGTAAACCGCACCCGAAACAAAATCCATTACTCGTTGAGCAATTTCTACATCAAACCCTTCCAAATTAATTACTGCAGCTCTTCCTGATAATAACATATCACAGATATCTTGAGAATCTTCAAAGCTTGTTGGCTTCATAATACAAACCTCAAGACCACGCTGACTATTACGAATAGGAACTACCTTACTAACATTCATACTGGTAGGCTTTTCTATCTTTGTTGCGCGTTCTTTTCGAGTATCCGCAAAACTTATTGAACTTGATATACTACCTGAGCTTGCAGCAACACTTTGAACAGGATAATCATCATTTGCTCTACTAGCAAAGGTTCTTTTTTCTTGTCTCGCTTGCTTATGTTCTAATTTTTCTGCTTTTCTTCTTTCTTTTTCTTCTAACTCATTGACATAATCATCGTAATCTTCATTATCATCATCTTCTGTTAGTTTTAAAGAATCCAAAATATTTTTAAATAAATTAGCCATAGCACAATCTCCCATCTTTTTAATCTATTCCATATTGTAATTGCGCTCTCCAAATATACCGGTGCCAACACGTACTATAGTTGCGCCTTCTTCAATTGCTATCTCATAATCTCCTGTCATACCCATTGACAAGTGCTCCATACTTACATTATCAATGTTTTTGGCATTGATGTCAACACATAATTGCTTCATTTTTTTAAAATAGGTACGATTTTCCTCAGCATTTTCGGTATAAGGTGCCACTGTCATTAAGCCTTTGACACGAAGTGAAGATAAAGTAGAAATTTCCCTAACAAGCTCTATTACTTCCTCTGTTTTAAGCCCAAATTTCGTCTCTTCTTCACCAATATTTACTTCAACGAGTATATCGACAACTACAGACTTTTTCTTAGCTTCCTGATCGATTTGTTCTGCCAATCGTAAAGAATCCACCGAATGAATTAATGTTACCTTATCAACAATATACTTCACTTTATTTCTTTGCAAATGACCTATCATATGCCACTTGATATCCTTTTTTAGTAACTCATATTTATCACAAAGTTCCTGTACTTTATTCTCTCCAAAATGACGCATTCCAGCATCATAAGCTGCATTAAGTAATTCTACTGGTTTTGTTTTGCTCACAGCAATCAGAGTCACTTCGCTCTCTTGCCTTCCAACTCGTTCACAGGCCTTTTTTATGTTTTGTTTGACTTCATTTATCCGATTCTGAATCACTGCTTTTCTTCCTTTCTTAATAGATCACTGAGGATTCTGTAACTAATTCCGCATTCAAAGCAAGATGATCATAGATCGATACTCCTTTTTCGGAACCCTTTTTAATGATTACATATTCTTCACCCTCAGCTAGTTTTTCAATTCTTCGAAATACAGCATACCCTTTATTGACATTATAAACACCTTCTAATTTACCAACCATACTAATCGGAAAACGATCTCCAGTTACTATATTTTGAATGTATTGATTAAACTCAAAGGTTTCTTTATCGACATAGGAGTATTCTTCATCCTGGTAATATACCTCACAGGCTATAAAGGTTGGGACAATTTCACTCCTCTTTTCATCATACACTTCAAGCATAACACCCTGTTGATCCGAATTACCACCGTTCGTCAAATAACTATTCGGTATCATATAGAATTCTTTGATGCAAATTGCTGATTTTGGAATCTTCAGTCCTGTTTCCTTTGCAAGGTTTAATTCTATATCTAAAAAGCGTTCCCTACTATAATTAACAACATACTTGTCCAACGAAATTTCGAGATACCAGTCATTTTGACTCTGATAGATACTAATAGGTGCACTGGTAGTTACCCCATCGAGAAGAAAAGTTATGGATAAACTCTTTTTTCCTTGTAATTGGTTTGCTAAGGATTCATCAATCAATGCTGTAATCGTCCAATTCTGGTCCGTGATTAATCGATATACTGGTTGTCCTGCTTCTGTGATTTCATTCGAACGTAAATTCTTTCGAACATAGTTTGCTTGATCAAAGATGCTCGATGTAATTCCCGAGGCCTTTAATCCTGTATAATTATCGGTATAATACGAAATAATACCTGTCTGATTCGTTTTTACGACTTGAAATGTGGATTCGATTCCAGTTTCATTCGTAATTGTCTGCATATTGGTTAATAAGTTTTCATCAATGACTGACTGTATACTAGAAGACAAATCATCTTTGAATGCATAAATCATCGAATAATTTCCATCCTCCAGCTTCTTTTTATAACTTACAATTTTTTTCTTAACACTGTTCGTATCTTCTTTTGACATTGTTACTTCTTGGCTATAATCTGCAAGTTTTTCATAAATTCTTCTACTCTCATCAATGGAGTATATCGTTGCATTTTTTGCAATCTTGGCACCATCACGGTGATAATAATTTACATATCCAGAAGTATTAGAAATTACATCAACTTCCTCTCTCGTAATGATACCAGTTACGATATTATCTTGAGCGAGTCCTTGTTCTACTACTTCATAGATTGAAATCTTAGGCTTCACTATGTATAAATAGACATTCACGATAGTGTAAATTAATATGATGATAAAAAGAATGACTCCGATATTTATATTAATTCTCTTTGGAACTTTTTGAACCTTCTGAGTTCTTTGATTACGTTGCATAAATACCACCTTGCATATATATTATTTCTTTTTATTATACTAACAATTACTTATTTTTAAAATAGTATTTTTAAAATTGCATAGAAAATTGAAAATGGTGCAAACTACCATTACCGAATGAAATATAGGAGGTTATGATATGAAGATTATTAATTGTATTGCTTTAACTTTGGTTATCATCGGTTGCGTCAATTGGGGTTTATACGGCTTCTTTGGTTTTGACCTAGTGAAATACTTATTCGGTGAATTAACTGTATTGTCTCGTATTATTTATGATTTGATTGGTATCAGTGGTTTATATGCTCTTACCTTCTTTAGTAGAATCAACCGTGACATTTAAGTTAAACTGCATTCTGCCCCATATGACTATGGGGCTTTTTTCATCGTTTTCTTACCTTTGAAGTGGAAATTCACTTAAGAAGAAGGCTTTTCAATCACTTCAAAGACATGGTCTTTGTTAACCTATGAATGAAAAAACACCCTAAAATTCAGGGTGTATGTTTCTTTCACACATATTATTATCTTATATCATATACTTGCAATCTTATTGAATCATAAGTAAAGACTGTATTTATAATAATTCTATAATGAAACGATTACGAAATCTTTGACCGTTTCTGGCAGATTCTTTTCGGAGATAGAGATACTAATTACAAAGTCTACTTGAAATTTTGTTGAAATCATTTCGATTTTCTCGATTACTGAGGCGACGTCTTCTTCTGACTTACATGCAATTTTTAAGAATCCGTCCAAATAAATCTTTTCTAAATCATGATTACCTGAAATCAGACCACATAAAAAACCTATAAATTCTTTTGGAGTTTCAACGCAATAATCTCTTACATTGATTAATCGAATCTTGCTACTGAGTTCATACATGTTCTTATTACTCTTGTCCAGATAAACGATATTCCCTTTTACCTGATTCACTTCTGAGTTAACCTTATCAAGCAGAATTTTAGTTTTACCTTTTCCTTTTTCGCCAGCAATAATCTGTATCATCGCAATCTCCTCCTTATACTTTAGCAACGCTTTATGCCCTGCTATTAAATTATAAAGTTCATATGAAAGTACTTATGATATGGTACTTGGATAAAGAGTCCATTACTGTAAAAATATTCAGTAACTTACTATTATTATAATATAGTTACTCCTAAAAAACAATCTTTATTTGAAGCAAAATTTATAAATGACATTATTATTATCAGACAATTATCGCCAAACTGTTTTTTTATCGAATCATTCCATACGAAGCAAGGTAGTCAACTGATCATACAAACTAGTCTTCCCTTTTGCCTTGAAAACAGCGGAGATATATGCATCTCCTTCGTTTGCTTTACTGTATAAGATAAGGCAATCACCTGCATCTGAAGTACTTCCCGTTTTCCCACCATATACGGTAACTCCATCTGGTGCTTCCCTTGTACCTAAAAGAAACATATTGGTTGTCTCATATACTTCAGTTCTTACCTTTCCATCAGCTCCCGTGATCATAGCTGTATAGGAAGGTTGTTCTATTATTTTAACAAACTCCTCGTATTTTAGACATTCCTTAAAGATCAAATACATATCATAGGCAGTCGTATAATGATTCGCATCATGTAGTCCATGTGAGTTGACAAAATGTGTATTCGTAGCACCAATGCTAGCCGCTAGTCGATTCATCTCATCTACAAAAGCGGCTTCAGAACCATACATATGCTCAGCAATTGCAACCCCAGCATCGTTACCAGAATATACAAGCAAACAATTCAAAAGGGTTTCGATGGTCATCGTATCCCCTTTCTTAAAACTACATAATTTAGCTCCATATACAGTAATACCAGCATTATCTTCGGATACTGTTACTAAATCATTCATATTTGCATACTTTAAGGTAACAAGTGCTGATAATAGTTTGGTAGTACTTGCTGGATAGATACGTTCGTATACATTATTCGCAAATAGAACTTCCTGCGTAGTATCATTAATCATAAACGCAGCATTTGCTGTAATATCCTCATTTACCATTGTATTCTCATCTTCCATCACTACTGCAAGTGCATTCGATAAGAAATCTGCACTGATTGCTTGAGAATACGTATTCATTCCAGTACTATTAATTACTTCAGATCCGCTGTATTCCATTCTTAAGCCTGATTGTTTGGAACAACCAGTAAAGAGTATGGAGGTACACAGAACCCCTAAAATCATTTTTTTCAATTTGTATTCCACCCTATTAAGACTTAAATATTTCTCTCCAATCCAAATCACCACGGTCCAATGCTTTGATTAACAACTCTGCAGTTGCTAGGTTCGTTGCTAATGGTATATTATGTGTATCACATAAATGAACCACTGTAATAATATCTGGTTCATGTGATTTAGGAGTTAATGGATCTCTTAAAAAGATAACCATGTCGATTTCATTATGCTCGATTTGTGCACCCATCTGCTGTTCACCACCAAGATGCCCAGCAAGATATTTATGAACATTCAAGTTAGTAACTTCTTCTATCAAACGACCGGTTGTTCCAGTTGCATAAAGCTGATGTTTTGCAAGGATTCCACGATAAGCAATACAAAAATTCTGCATCAGCTTCTTTTTGGCATCATGAGCAATCATTCCAATATTCACAGTATTTCCTCCTCCTTTATTTTATAGTGATAGTTCCTCTTTCTTCGGAAGCATACTATCATTTTGTAAACTAACATTTAATAAAACCCCAACCATGATCATATTACCCATTAAGGAGCTCAAGCCAGAGCTTACGAACGGCAATGGTATCCCCGTGTTTGGTAATAATGAAGTTACAACCCCAATATTTATAAATATTTGGAACATAACAAGTGAACCAATTCCAGTGGCAATCATCATACCCATAAAATCTCTTGCCCTCTTGGCTATCCTTAATGCTTTGATCACAAAAAAGCTCAATAAAATGATAACAACGACCCCACCGATAAAGCCAAAGCCCTCTGCAATTGCAGTAAAGATAAAATCACTTTCAATTACAGGAACCAAGCCAGATCTAAGTGGTGCTGTTTCATCAGTAATTAACTTACCAGTAATACCACCTGAGATGATAGCTTTGGCTGCATTGGTTTGCTGATAGGCCAAATCAGGATATAATTCAGGATGCAACATCGCTAGAATTCTCAATTGCTGATATTCCTTTAATAGGATTTGATATGGTTGTTGCACATACCAAAAGATAGCAACAAAAATTGGGATAGCGACGGCTAAGGTTGAAAATATAATTTTATAGCTAAGACCCGCAATGAAAAGCATCGCAAAATACGTAGCAAAAAATACAATACTTGTAGACAAGTCAGTTTGAATTAAAATTAACCCAGCAGGGATCGCAATTAATACAAAGGATAGAATTAATACACTGAGTTTATTAATCTGTCGTCTCATCAAATCAAAGAACTTAGCGAAAAATACAATGATGATTATTTTGCTAATTTCGGATGGTTGCACTTCAAGATTAATCCCTGGTATTAGAATCCAACGCTTTGCTTCATAATGTGCTTTTCCTAATGGTGTAAACCTTACGATAACAAGCACTATAAAATTGATTAAATATAAAGGTATGAAAAACTTACATATAAAATGATAATCAATCAAAGAAATACCAATAGCGAGGATAACACCTGCCACATACCCTATAATTTGCTTCTCAAACTGTATCTCATCTGCATCTTGGAGCTTTTGGATCAAAACCATACCAATACTACCTAGAAGAATAACTAGTCCAAGTAGTGATACATTATAGTGCTTTAAATCGTAATTTTTAAACTTAAACATGATTACTTCCTTACTTACTGTGTCTTAAGTCCTTGATTGGAATGTTTGCAAATAACGCTGGTACGTTACCATTATTCCCTTCAGACTCTGTCTGTGTTATCTTAATATCGAGACCTTCTTGGTCAATTACAATATACTTTGAAATAACTGCAATAATATCATTTTTAATTTGTTCCATGATTTCAGGAGAGCAGCCTGCTCGGTCTGAAACCAAGACAAGTTTTAAACGATCTTTTGCCACATTTCCGGATGCCTTTTTCTTAAAAAAATCCATAAGTGCCATTGTGACCTCCTCCTTAGTTTTTCTTAAATAGTCTGCTAAAGAACCCCTGTTTACTAGCTAAATCAAGGTAAGGAACCTCTTCTCCAATGATTCTGTGACATATATTCATATATGCTTTTCCTGCTAAAGAATCACTGCCTACCAATGGTTCGCCCTGATTTGTAGAGATGACAATGTTTTCATCATCCGGTACTACACCAATTAAGTCCACAGCTAAAATTTCTACAACATCATCACTTGACATCATATCTCCTCGCTTCACCATATCCATACGAAGACGGTTCACGATTAAGTGAGTTTGCTTGATCTCATTTGCTTCTAGAAGTCCAATGATACGATCTGCATCTCTGACTGCACTCACTTCTGGAGTTGTTACAACTAATGCTCTGTCAGCACCTGCAATTGCATTCTGAAATCCTTGTTCGATTCCCGCTGGACAGTCCATCAATATGTAATCAAATTCAATTTTTAACTCTTCGGATAACTTTCTCATCTGTTCTGGAGTAACTGCTGTTTTGTCTCTTGTCTGAGCGGATGGTAATAAATAAAGATTTGGATAACGCTTATCTTTAATTAACGCTTGTTTTATTCTGCAATTTCCTTCAATCACATCGACTAGATTGTACACGATGCGATTTTCCAGACCCATAACAACATCTAAGTTTCTAAGTCCGATATCAGTGTCAATCAATACAACTTTTTTGTTTAATTTTGCTAAGCCGGTTCCTACGTTAGCTGTTGTCGTAGTTTTTCCAACGCCACCCTTACCGGATGTGATAACAATTACTTCTCCCATTACGTTTCCTCCAAACTTTAGTTTCTAGGCAAATAGTAATCTTTGATTACTATTGCCTTGAATAATTACATGAACCATTAAAGACGAATATCATTCAAAACCTTTTTATTAATTGGTTCAATGTAAATGTTTCCTTCCTCTAAGAAAGCAACTTTCGCTTCTTTTTGTTCTTCCTTTGCGGGATGATCAGGTGCTCTTGCGATAGTATCCGCAATTCTTATCTGTCCCGGGCACATGTCTAATGCTAGTACAAATGCATTCGTATTACCGGATGCTCCCGCAAATGCAGTACCCTTAAGGGCACCAAGGACAATAATATTGCCCTTGGAAACAATATGAGCACCAGGATTCACATCACCTATTACGATTATGCTTGTTTCTGTCTCAAGTACTTGTCCGGAACGTAAATTACCTTTATAAAATTGTCCAGTGGTATTGGACAACTCCATCAATTTATCATCCAAAGCTTTTTGGAATACCTTGTCTTTTTCTTCATCAAAATCAACGATGCAAATCACTCGTAGCTCTGAATTCTCAGAGATCGTATCTAGTATCTGACGTTGTTCTTGATCCGTCAATTTTCTACCTTCAAAACTAATTGCCATTTGGGCATTTCCCAAAAACTTAGCAGACTCTTTAAATTTCTGTGCAATCTCAATAATAAGTTCTTCAAATTCCATCTTTGCATCAAGAACAACCACAATACCATGCTTGTTCCCTTTAATCATTACTGAATTACTCATGCAAAACACCCTCTATTTCAGTATTAGTCAGAAACTGTAATGCTCGTTGCAGTTCCTGCTGTAACATTACCACTTAATAAAGCTTCTTTATTTTCACCATTGAAATAAAAGCCTAATACCTCGCGCCCCATCTTAGCAGCATTTGCAGATGCATATCCGTTTGGAATTACACATGTCATACTAATCTGAGGATCCTCATATGGTGCATAACCAACAAAGAGAGCATGGTGAGGAATATTCTTACTAACCTGTGCAGTACCTGTTTTACCAGCAACTGTTACACCAAGATCTCTGTACATATAATCCAAACCATTCGCAGAGGAGTTAACTACAAGATACATACCCCTTTGTACTGCATTCCATTCGGCATCTGTAAAGTCAGTAATCTCATTCAAGACTTTTGCTTCATTATTCAGAATCTGTTCACCAGCATTGTCTTTAACTTGATCAATTAAAGTATAGTCAAACAATGTACCACGATTGGCAACCGTTGTGATGTATCTTGAAATCTGAACTGGAGCAAAGTTATGATAATAACCAATCGAAGTACGAATGGCATCATTACTTGAAATCTCTGGTTGTGCTTCTTCAATTTCGATACCTGATTTGGAATCAAGACCAAACATGGAAGCATACTTCTGGATTTTGGAGATACCATTGGAGTCCATAAATTTGCCATCCTGACCTCTCATCAATCGATATCCTACTTCATAAAAGAAATAGTTACAAGAATGCTGAATTGCATGTGTTGCATCCACTAGACCATGTCCACCTAGTTTCCAACAAGATGGGGATGGGACTACCTGAGTAAACGTATAAAGGTCTCGAATCTTAGTAGAAACATCAATCACGCCTTCACCCAATCCTACCAAAGCAGTCAATGGCTTAAAGGTAGAACCAGTGGTAGTTTTTTGAGTGGTTGCTCGATTAATCAAAGGAGTCGATTTATCGTTCAATAACTTTTGATAATAATCCCAATCAATTTTATTCGCTAGATAATTATTATCATAGGAAGGATATGTTACTAAAGCTAGTACATCTCCATTCTTTACATCAGTTAATACAATCGATCCACTGCATGGCTCCAAAGCTAACTGAGCAGGTGTGATTTCCAAATTGGTAAGCTTTTGAATCATAAAAGTATAAGGGGAGATTCGATTATTCACAAGGTTAGAAACGTCACTCTCATTATATTCTAACACACCTTGTTCATATAATAAAAGACAAATTTCTTTCCCTGATAGTTTTTTTGAAAATATCAAAGTACGGTATATCTTTTTCTCAAAAGAATCATTGTCAATCAACAAATCCATTGCTTTTTCTACAAGTATAGAATAAATCTCATCGGTAGTATATAATTCATCACCGATCCCAAGGGTTTCAAGATCTACCCAATTCTGAGTAATTGCATACTGTAAGTATTTACTTAAGCTAAGAGCACCATCTCTGTACTTAAGATAGGTTGCATCATCTTTATTAATACGTGCGCTGACTACGATTTTATTCGATGTCAAATTAGAGTATACATATTCAAGATACTCTTGCATCTCCTCACCAGCTTGGGTATTGGTTATCTCATTGTCTGCTGCTAATAAGTTTTGTAATCGATTGAATATGACTTCACGTTTTTCTACAAACATAGAATAAACTGATTTTTCAAGATCACTGGCATCGATATCACGGAATTTAGTAAGATCAATAACATTGTTATTAATCAATGCATTATATACTTCATAAATAGGTACGGTGATATCCGCTGCTTTTTTCCCTTTACCGCCATAATCCATAGTCGGAACAATTTTGGAAATCAAAACTTCTGCAATGTTTTTTTCTAAGATATGATAGCAAGCAATCTGTAAATCGCGATCAATTGTTAAGTATACGTCATTGCCAACCGTTGGATCTGTCTTTACAGTGACTCCAACTTCCTTGTTGTATTCATTCACCGTAACCGATTCGATTCCCTTCTTGCCTGCGAGATACTCTTCCATCTCCTTTTCGATACCAATCTTTCCAACAACATCTGTTTCGGAATACTTTTCTTCTCCTTTGGCTAAGCCTTGATTCAACGCATCATACTCCGTTGAATTAATCATACCTGTGTAGCCCAGAATATGAGAAAAATAGATGCTGTCATTGTAAACTCTAGAGGTCTCAAGCTTTACCTCTACACCAGGAAGATCTGCCAGGTTTTCTTTGACTGCAGCTACCGTTTTTGCATTAACATCCGATGCTAACGTAAATTGAGTATATTTTGGGGTCGTGTTAAATAAGGTATATCGAACGAGCATGATTTTCAATGCTTCTTCTAGTGAATAGTCATCACTAATCCCAAACATGCTACCATTCTCTTTGTCACCATATCGCATAAAATCAAATACTTGCTGAGGTGTTGAATTGAGCTGTTGTTCCGTAAGATCTGAAACACGTGGTTTGCAATAAGCATTCTTTAAAAATCGTTGTAAGGCGGTACCTTCTACATTAAACACAAGATTTCCCATCTCATCAAGCTCTAACCCAAAGTTTAACTCTAATGGATAACCATAGCTCTCTAAGAGCTTTACTAATTTGTCTATCATTGCATTTTTCTGCTTGTTTGTGGTCAATGCTGCGGAATCACACATAACAACAGAATAACTGGAAACATTATCAGCAAGAATATTCCCGTTACGATCTCTTATCTTACCTCTTGTGCTCTTTATATCTCTTTCTTCTACATTCAGATATTCCTCTTGTACACTTTGGCTATTACCATTGACAATTTGTAGCTGGAATAACTGATAAATCAGTATACCGAACATGAAAACAAAAAAACCGGCAAGTGGAATTAATCTGGATGAGAATAATCTCTTCAGCTTATCTATTAATTCATCTAACACTTAAGCTTCCTCCCTATCGCTTATCCTTCTTAACTTGATATGAATAAAGTTAAATAGTTTATATAGTATAATTCCCACCAATACCGTATAAATGACATTCGGAAGACCAATACGGAACATATAGTAACCAATATTTAATCTGCCTCGTAATAAAAATTCGAATACATAATAGAAAAAACAATAACAGAATTCACTCACCGTAATTAAAACGATTGGTATTGTAACATCCTCTTGGTCGTAAATTTTATGAGCAAAGCCATTGAAATACCCAATCACCATATAGAGAATTCCATAAAGTCCAATCACACTTCCAAACATACAATCCACTAATAGACCGCAAGCTAATCCGGTAAACATACCAGAAAAGATACCGCGATTGTATGCATTCGCTACAATGAGTATCATCATAATATCAGGCACTACATTGGCAAGTGCAAAATGAGGAAAGACGGCACTCTGTAAGAGAAAGCATAATACAATTTGAATAAGTGTAACAATAATACGAATCATGAGTGACCTCTACTTCGTCTGGTTATTCCTCGTCCAGACTCTCTAGTTTTTCTTTTAATGTTGTTATAATCAATACTTCTTCTAAACGTTGAAAATCTACCGCTGGTCGAAGATATGCAACTTTTGCTAGATTACTGGAGTCTACTTCAATATTACTAACATACCCAATCAAAATCCCCTGTAAATACTTATTGCTGATATGGGAAGTTACAACTTCATAACCATCTTCGATTTGTGCATTCAACGGAATCGATTCTACGCGAATCATCCCTTTGTCTAATAACTCTAAATCGCCTTTAACATCACAAGTATCGGATGTCTTTAAAAACATACCGCTTACATAGCTTGCATCATCAATAATGGAACGAACTTTTGCATAATTCTTTCCTACCTCAGTGACAATTCCAACAAGTCCATTCCCAGCTAAAACATTCATGTCAACTGCAATCCCATCGTTTGCTCCTTTATCAATGGTAAATACACTATAAAAGCTACTTGTGTCCTTCGATATCACTCGCGCTGCTACCTTTGGATAATCTGCATACTTTTGATCAACCTCGTATAATTCACGAAGTCCATCTAGCTCATAGCGATCTTGAATCAGAATAGAGTTCTCCATAGTAAGCGCCTCTATCTGGTCCTTTAAGCGTTCATTCTCATCTAGCAAATCTCTCATGTTTGCTAGCGTATCCAAACGGTCTGATACAAATAAACCAATCGAGTTGATTCCTTTTTGCATTGGTGTTATAACAGTACCAACTGCAGTTTTAATCGGATTGATAATACCACCAAAACGGAATGAAACAAGAATCAGTATGAGGCAGACTGTGATGCATGCATAAAGCACGTGCTTAGGCCGAATGGATATCTTCGGTGTTCTTCTTCTCATGTTAACTTATCAACCTCCGTAATAGGTTTGTTTTAAAGTAAGCGCTAAAGAGCTTAATTTATTATCTTCTATTATTTTACCAAGACCATTCACAACGGTATTCGCTGGATCATTACAGATATTAATCTTTAAGTCGGTATCATGTGACATAAGTTGATCAAGATGCTTGATATTGGAAGATCCACCAGTAATATAGATACCAAGATCAATAATATCAGATGAAATCTCAGGTGGAGTTCTCTCAAGTATAATACGAATGGAATCAATGATTGTTAATAGATGTTCAGAAATCGTCTCATAGACAAATGTGGAACTGATTTCTTTTTCTGTTGGAAGTCCAGTTACAACATCTCGTCCAAACACTTTAATTGTTGTCTCTTCACCAGGTAAAGCGCATGCAAGCTCTTTCTTGATGGTCTCTGCAGTTTTATGGCCTATATATAAGTTATATCTCTTTTTTACATTCAAAATGATAGATTCATCGAGTTTATTCCCACCAATTGGTATTAGTTTACTTAATACAATACCTCCAAGTGAGATAATGGATATCTCCGTAGTATCCGCACCGATATCTACCACCATAACCCCTTTTGCCTTCGTAACGTTCAAACCAGCACCTAATGCATCTGCGATTGGTTTTTCGACAATTCGAATTCGTTTTGATTTCGCATTGGAACTAGCAACAAGATCAAAAAATGCTCTTTTCTCAACCTCCGTGATATCGGTTGGTGCTGCTACAAAGAATTCTGCTCCTGAAAACTTGCCATGCTTTTTGCCAAGTTGATCAAAAGCGTAATTCAATAAAGCCTGCATATGAGCAATGTTAGCTATTACCCCATTCTTCACTGGATAATCTACTTCAATATTGCTTGGCGCCTTACCATACATGTCAAATGCTTCATCCCCAATTGCGATGACACGATTACCGTCTGCAATCGCTATAATGTTCTTGGCATCATAAATAACTCCTTCATTCTTCTTATATATCTTTAAGGTGCTTGTACCAAAATCAATGCCAAATAACTTTGAAGCCATAGTTTTTTCTCCCTTCAGTTCATAATTTAGCTCACACGGGAATTCTTTTGTTATAATAATTCCTGTTCCTTTAAGCTTATATATCGATTGTCCCCAAATATGATATGATCTAACAACGTAACGCCAATAAAATTACCAGCTTCTTTCATACGTCGAGTGACCAAAATGTCTTCCTTACTAGGCGTAGGATCTCCACTTGGATGATTATGCAACAGAATAATATGAACCGCTTCGTACTGTAAAGCTTCAAGATAAATTTCTCTCGGTGATACAATGGAAGCATTCACTGTCCCTTTGGACATCACCTTCTCACCAAGTAATTTACTTTTCGTATCAAAGAAAAGTACTCTTACCTGTTCTGTCTTTAATAATCTCATCTCCTGCATGTAATACATAGCTATTGATTGTGGTGTTGTAAAGCATACAGACTCTGCTAAACTTGCTTTTACCATACGGCAAGAAAGCTCAACCACACATAACAGTTGTATCGCCTTAATTCTTCCAATACCAGGAATACTCATTAGTTCCTTCTGCGACATATGCTGTAGCCCGCATAAACCAGACTTTGTCCTTTTGTAATTCAATAGATGAATCGCAACGTCCGTTGAGCGAAGGTTGAGTATCCCATTGCGCAGGATGACTGCAAGTAATTCTGCATCCGTCAAGGAAGACGCCCCTTGCTTTTCACATTTTTCATAAGGTTGTTCAGTTACTGGTAACTCTTTCATTGTAATATTTTGCTTCATGAAATCCTCCTCGCTTTCTCTCCAGGAAAGGATTTGGGTCCAGTAAAACCTACTAAATCACCTTCAATGATATCACAATTTCCCTTATTTGTATACTAGTAATTGTGGATTTTCTAAGCTTCTATCACTTTATACTACAAAATAGGCCTTAATTCTCATTAATATTTTGAGCTGTTGCATAATACGATTCTGCGTCTAATTATATACTATATTTTGCTTCATTACTAAGACATTGCAACCTAATGTTTTAATCAGACAAAACCCAATTCTACACCAGCTCTTTGATTCATTCCTACGACTACATTTTATTTTGTTAAAGTGACAAGCTTTGCATCTACAAGTTTTTGCAAGGACATCATAATACCGTATTTTGCATGATACCAAGTAAGACCCCCTTGGAAATAAACTGCATACGGTGGTTTGATTGGTGCATCTGCAGATAATTCAATCGAGGAGCCAGAAACAAAGGCACCCGCAGCCATAATTACCTCTTCGTTATAACCTGGCATTGCCCAAGGTTCCGGCACTACATGACTATCCACTGGGGCTGCTGCTTGAATTCCCTTACAGAATTCAATGACTGCTTCTTTGGAACGTAAGGTAACTGCTTGAATAATGTCAAAACGTGGTTCTTTGCCATTTGGTATCACATCAAAGCCAAGTCTTTCATAGACATTCGCCGCAAAGATTGCTCCCTTTAAGGCACCTGCAACCACCGTTGGTGCTAAGAAGAAGCCCTGATATAAAGCACCATTGATTCCAAGCGTTGCACCTACTTCTTTTCCAAGACCTGGAGCTGTCAAACGAAAGGCTGCATTTTCAACGTATTCTTCCTTTCCTACGATATATCCACCAATTGGTGCTAAGCCACCACCAGGATTCTTAATCAAAGAACCGACACATAAATCAGCTCCCACCTGAGTTGGTTCGATTGTTTCTACGAATTCACCATAGCAATTGTCCACCATACAAATAACTTCTGGTTTGATGCTTTTAACAAAAGAAATCAGCTCCCCAATCTGTTTTACAGATAGCGTTGGTCGTGTCTGATACCCTTTAGATCGTTGAATCGTAATTAACTTGGTACGTTCATTGATTGCTTTTTTGATTTGTTCGTAATCAAAGCTACCATCTTCTAAAAGATCTACCTGAGAATAAGTAATTCCATACTCTGCAAGAGAACCTTTGGTAGGCGTAATCCCAATCACTCCCTCTAAGGTGTCATATGGCTTACCTACTGGAGATAGTATTTCATCCCCTGGTCTTAGATTTCCAGATAAAGCAACTGTTAACGCATGCGTTCCACTAATTAACTGTGGGCGTACCAATGCAGCTTCTGCCTGGAATACCTCTGCATACACATCTTCTAATGTATCACGTCCCAAATCATTATATCCATATCCAGTGGAGGCTGCAAAATGTGCCTCGGATACCTTCATTTTTTGCATCGCTTTTAAAACCTTTAACTGGTTATATTCTGCGACACGATCAATTTCTTCAAACCTTGTTTGCAATTGCTCTGTGATAGCCTCACAATAGGAAATCACAGGCTCTGTTAATTTCATCTCTTTATATAAATCATTCATTCGTATTACCCTTTCTTAGAATTGGTGCTAAGCAGGTCAACATATGCTGCAATAGTTTTTCGGTATCATAACCAAAGTCCTCTTTGTTGATCCAAGTTACGTCTTCTTCTCTCCGAAACCACGTAAGTTGTCGCTTCGCAAAGTGTCTTGTATCTCTCTTTAAGATATAAATAGCTTCCTCAAGTGTACACTCGTTGTTAAGGTAAGCAATGATTTCTTTGTAACCAAGTCCTTGCATACTAACGAGGTCCCTAGAATAGCCCATGGATAACAAATGCTTTACTTCCTCGACTAATCCTTCTTTTAACATTTCATCAATACGAAGATCAATACGTTCATAAAGCTTACTCCGATCATCATTTAGAACAAAATAGACATAGTCATACGGAGAAGCCTTCTGGCTTTGTTCTTGATTATGCTCAGATATCCTTTGACCCGTTAGCTTATAATATTCCAAAGCACGGATGACCTTCTTTACATTATTCTCATGAATTGCATCTGCTGACGCTTCATCTACTCGCTTTAACATCTCATGGAGATAGCTTGCACCTTTCTCTTTTGCTAGTTGTTCTAGCTCTTTTCGATAAGTCGTATCTTCGTTACTTTCTGTAAAGTCGATGTCCTTTACAATTGCTTGAATATAAAAACCTGTGCCACCAACCAGCAGCGGAATTTTCCCACGAGAATAGATATCCTCCATATACTTTTTAGCCATTTGTTGGAAGCGTACCACATTGAACTCTTCATCTGGGGCTAGCTCATCCACAAGGTAATGACGGATGCCCTCCATCTCGGTAGGCATAATTTTGGCAGTACCAATATCCATCGCTTTGTATACCTGCATGGAATCAGCAGAGATAATCTCTGCATTGATTGCTTTTGCAAGTTCAATTGATAATTTTGTCTTACCAACTGCTGTTGGTCCGGTAAGTATCACTAATGGTTTCATGTAATCTCAACTTTCTGATTATAAGACTCTTTTAAATTTTTTCTCTAATTCGTATTTGGTCATCGATACGATGATCGGACGACCATGTGGACAATGAAATGGATTTTCTAACTCAAGTAACTGTTCAATCAAAGCTCTTGCTTCTGATGGTGACATCTTTTGATTTCCCTTTACCGCTGCCTTACAAGACATCGATGCGATTTTTTCGAGGATGACATCTGGGGTTCCTTTTGGAACCTCAAGTACAAGTTCATCAATAAAATCGATGAATAAGTTTTCCCCACATAATCCATACATATCAGCTGGAACCGAACTCACCGCATATTCTTTGCCACCAAAAGGTTCAATTTCAAATCCAAGCATTTTTAATGAGTCCATATGCTGTTTGACTGCTTCTTCTTCTTTCATCGTCAAGGATAAAATCATTGGTGGACTAATCATCTGAGCATCACAGACTTTCTTTTCCTTAAGTTGTTTCATCGTAGCCTCATATAATATCTTTTCATGTGCCGCATGCTGATCAATGATATAAAGCTGTTGATCACACTCCACAAGCCAATAAGTTAAGAATACCTGACCTATGATTTGAAATATCTTTTTTGATTCTTCCTTGGTGATAAACGATTCTTGGACCACATCCGTTATTTCTTTGAATGGTTGCTTTAAATTTATCGTTAAGCTAGCCTTATTATGCAACCCATCTGGGTTCTCATTGGTATGCTCATCATAAACAGAACCTTCTTTGATTTCTGATTGCATAGAATCCATTGATTGGTTTATATGCAATAAATCATTGGATTGTTTGATTGCCTCCTTTAGTTTAGAAAGCTCCGTTTCTTTGGTCATTTCTTGACTTTCTTGTTTGGACAAGGAAGGAATCGCACCTTCTAAAAAGGAAGGCTTACCAATCGCATACGATGGTATTGAAACTGGTGTTTTTCCACCTCTTTGAGAAAAGGTTCCCTTGGTCAAAGAAGAGTCCTTTAAACCAAATTCTCCTTCTGGTAGCGGTTTCATGGCAGGAGCAAGGCGTTTTTGTTCAAAAGGTTCTGGAATGTTACTTAACACTTCTCGCTCTTCCTTCTTTTGTGAAGATAAAAGAACGTCTGGAATCATATTCGATTCATGAAGTGCGCGTTTGATGGTCTGATAAGTCATCTGATACACTTCATCCGCATCCGTGAACCTAATCTCCATCTTCGTTGGATGTACATTGACATCAATACGTTCGGTTGGTACTGAAAAATGCAAGGCTGTAAAGGGGTATTTGTGTTGCATGGAAAATGGACGATAGGCCTCTTCAATCGCCTTGCTTATGATCGGGCTCTTAATATATCTTCCATTGATAAAATAATTCTCGTAATTACGATTACCACGTGAAATCGTCGGCTTTCCTACAAAACCTTGTAACGTAAGTTCCTTTTCTTGATTTGTCACCTCAACAAGCGCAGATGCAACTGTCCTACCATATACGTGATATATAATATCCTTTAATTGACTATTGCCAAACGTATGCAAAACAGTCTTGTTGTTATTGATGAACTTAAATGATATCTCAGGATGAGAAATCGCAAGCCGCTCCATTAAGTCACTGATATAACCAGCTTCTGTTGTAGGTGATTTTAAGAATTTACGACGAGCTGGCGTATTAAAGAATAGATTTCGAATGATAAAGGTGGTGCCATCTGGACAACCGATTTCACTTAGCTTCTCTTCTTGTCCACCCTCGATGATATATCTTGCACCAATGAACGAATTTCTCGTCTTAGTCACAAGCTCTACCTGTGCTACCGAGGCAATACTTGAGAGCGCCTCACCACGAAAGCCTAGACTTCCTATCGTTAATAAATCTTCAACGGATCTGATTTTACTCGTAGAATGACGTAAAAATGCGACTGGAATTTCGTCCTTTTCAATTCCAGCTCCATTGTCTGTGATACGTATAAAACCAATCCCGCCTTCTTTGATCTCACATGTAATTGCTGTTGCCTTAGCATCAATTGCATTCTCAATTAATTCTTTGACCACCGAGGCAGGGCGTTCTACTACCTCACCAGCTGCAATTTGATTGATTGTATTTTGATCTAGAACAGTAATCTTCCCCATGAAGGTTTCCTTTCTAAGTAACGATGGTTATCCTATCACCATCTGATGTAACTTATATAACTGATTCATCGCGTCCATTGGTGTCATCTTAGTAATATCTAGCTTCTTTAATTCATTCATGATCTCATCCTGATTGGAGGACCCAAACAAGGACAATTGGTCAAAAGCTACGGGTTTACTTTCTTTGTCCATAGATTTTTTGCTTTTCTTACTTGGTGTCGTTACTACTTCCATATTACGAACCTTATCCGTAATATCGTTGTTACTTAACTCCTCCACAATTTCTCTCGCACGAGCTAAGACTGGATCTGGTACTCCCGCAAGCTTAGCAACCTGAATACCGTAGCTCTTATCTGCGCCACCTGGTATGATTTTTCGCAGAAATACGATGTCTTCTCCTTGCTCCTTAACCGCGATACAGTAATTATTTACACCATCAATCTTTCCTTCTAACTCAGTTAATTCATGATAATGAGTAGCAAATAAAGTCTTAGCACCGATGATCTTTAAATTACTAATGTGCTCGATGACTGCCCAAGCGATGCTCAAGCCATCAAACGTAGAGGTACCACGACCAATCTCATCCAAAATCAACAAGCTATTCTTTGTTGCATTTCGTAAGATATTAGCTACTTCCGTCATCTCAACCATGAACGTACTTTGCCCACTTGCCAAATCATCAGAAGCGCCAACTCTCGTAAAAATACGATCGACAATTCCAATCTGAGCACTTTTGGCAGGAACGAAGCTTCCAATCTGTGCCATCAATACAATCAATGCGGTCTGTCTCATATAAGTCGATTTACCAGCCATATTAGGGCCAGTAATAATGGAAATTCGTTTGTT
>JAEZKD010000171.1 GCA_023415655.1 Bacillota bacterium
ACTAATCGAGTGAAAATAGGCATTCAGTCGGTGAGCAGAAGTAAAAGCTACCCGACTAATTGAGTGAAAAGTTGAATTCAGTCGGTGGGAAGAAGTGAAATGACCCCGACTAATCGAGTGAAAAGAGGCATTCAGTCGGTGAAAAGAAGTGAAAGGTACCCGACTAATGGAGTGAAAATAGGCATTCAGTCGGTGAAAAGAAGTAAAAGGTCCAGATTAATTGAATGAAGATATATACACATCAAAACGCAGGAGGAGTAACGAATTTGTACATCCTAAAAAGATCAAATGTACATTCTTAACTTGACATTTATAGACAACAATTAGTGAATGAAATTCAGGGCAATTCATAATATTGCTTAGTAGACGTATATACAAAAAACAGTTTTTCTTGACTGGGTAATTTAGGGAGTATAGAATAAGAAACATATAAAAAGAAACGAAAAAAGATGAAGTATACGTGTGCGGATGAAAAGAGAAATAAAAAGGAGAGATTATTATGCCATTGGTAAGAATCGATATGATCAAAGGTCACACAGAAGAATATAAAAAACAATTTTTAAATGCTGTCCATGATGGGTTAGAATTGGCGTTAGGTATTCCTGAGTGGGATCGTTTTCAAAGACTGAATGAGATAGATAATGAGTATTTTGAGAGAAGTGCTGAAAAAAGTGCTGATTTTTGTATCATTGAGTTAACGTTATTCCTAGGGCGAAGTAAAGAGACCAAAGGAAAAGTGATAACAGAAATCACGAGGCTCTTAGTAGATCGATTACATATAAAACCAACGGATATTTTTATCATAATTAATGAACCACCTTTTGAGAATTGGGGCTTTGGAGGAGTCCAAAAAGAGGGATAATAGGCTGTGAGATTGAACCAAGGAGCATAGAAGAGTAAGGAGGTTATAAGATGAGCATTATTGATACATTTGATAATCAATCAGAGGAGATAATTCAGCCAAGGAATGTGGTTCAACCGGTTGAGAATTTTCCTGAAGTAGTAATCGTCACATTTTCCTCCAAAATATGCGACTTAATAGTAACTTATGAGAAAGTAGAGCAGATTAGTGAATTGTCTTGTGGGTTTACAACAATACCAATCTATAAAATAGATATGAATGGTAAAGTATTTGCATTCTATTTGACTATGATTGGAGGTTCTGCATCTGCAGCTTTGATGGAAGAGGTTATTGCTAAGGGAGGGCGAAAGTTCTTGTTTTTTGGTTCCTGTGGTGTACTAGATAAGAATATAGTAACAAACCATCTGATTATTCCAACATCAGCATATCGTGATGAAGGAGTTAGTTATCATTATATGCAAGCATCTGACTACATAGATATTCCTAGCTCAAATCAGCTGACTGAGATTTTTGAGGAATTGAATTATCCCTATATCAAAACGAAAACCTGGACCACGGATGCATTTTATCGAGAGACTAGAAACAATATGCTAAAACGCAAAGAAGACGGTTGCTTAGTCGTTGAGATGGAATGTGCTTCTCTTACTGCAGTCGCTCAATTTCGTAAGGTAGACTTTTACCAATTTCTCTATACCGAAGATAGTTTAGACGGAGTAGAGTGGGATAAAAGAACAATGGGTAAATTAACGAGGGATGATAGAGAGAAGTATTTACTAATGGCATTAGAAGTTGCACAAAAAATATCATAAGTATGATAGAAGTACCTATAGAAAAAGGAGACATTATATGATTAATATTTTTGTAGAAGGAATTCCTGGCAGTGGCAAAAGCACATTATTACATAAATTGCAGGAACAGCTTCCGTTATATAAGTTTTATTATGAAGGTGATTTATCCCCAATTGAACTAGCTTGGTGTTCTTATATGACATCAGAACAGTATGAGAAGGCAATCAATGATTGGCCACAACTGGAGAAGGAAATCAAAGAGAATTCTAGAATTGAAAATAACTACTATATTGTCTCATATACTAAAATTCATACCAGTAATCATCACTTTTATGATTACATGGGAAAGTATGAGATTTACGGAGGACGTAGGGATTTACAAGAATTTAGACAGATTGTTATGGATAGGTTTCATCAATTTCATGGAACTGGAAATGTTTTTGAATGTTCCTTTTTTCAAAATATCATAGAGGAATTAATGCTATTCAGTGAATATGATGATGAGCAGATCCTAGAGTTCTATCGTAACCTAATTGCAAATATCTCAGATGAATTTTTAGTAATACGATTGATGAATAAAGACATAGAAACTAGTATTAAACAGATTAAAGAAGAGCGCGTGAATGAACAAGGAGAAGAGGTTTGGTATCATCTCATGATGGATTATCTCAGACAATCTCCTTATGGGAAATCGCATAAATACGATAGCTTTGATGACATAATGTCTCATTTTAATCGAAGGATATCGATAGAACAGAGAATATCAGAGGAGCTATTACATCATAGATGTATTGATGTTGAAAGTAAAAATTATCGATTGGAAGAAATAATTGATTTGATGAAAGGATAATAGCAAGTGTTAGACTTATCCTTTGAATCTTTTCCTGTACTTTTGATTCTTTGAAGTAGAGTAAATATAAGGCATGACACTGTTAAAGTGACATGCCTTATACTATGCATATTTGAGGAATTTTACATCTCTTCTGGACATTCCATCCCCAATAACATACAAGCGTCCTTAAGAACCATTTGTACGAGATCTACTACTAAAAGACGTGCTTTTTTAATGTCTTTGGTTGCAGTTAAAACAGGGCACTCATGGTAAAAACGATTGAAGGTAGTCGCAAGAGCAATAAGATACTTTGCAATTACGGATGGCTCATTACGCTCTGCAGCGCTATAAATGGCATCCTCGTACCCTACTAATACTTTTACTAATGATATTGTGATTTCATCTGTCAAAACATGATAATCGATATCTCCATTTAATTCTAAGTTAGAATTCTTCCTTAGAATACTTTTTGCACGTGCATAGGTGTACTGTACATAGGGACCAGTGGTGCCATCGAAGTTCAAAACTTCCTCCCACGAAAAGTCTATATTTTTTATCCTCTGATGATATAAATCATGAAAAATAATAGCACCGACACCTACTTGCTTGGCTACTAATTCTTTATGACATAAAGAAGGATTTTTTTTATGAATTAAGTTCTTTGCACGTCTAATTGCCTCCCTTAATATCTCTTCTGCATAGACGATATTTCCGGTACGTGTGGAAAGTTTTATCCCATTTAAGCTAACTAATCCGTATGGGATATGAACTAAATCTTTTGCCCATGGATAATGCATAAGCTCAATTGATTGGAACACTTGTTTAAAATGTAAGGATTGCTCTAACCCTGTAACATAAAGACACTTATCAAAGTGATATGTCTTTTTTCGATATATTGCAGCAGCAATGTCACGAGAATGATAAATAGAACCACCATCGCTCTTAGTAATCAGGCACGGTGGCATATCATATGCATCTAAATCGATAATCTTCGCACCTTGACTGTCCTTTAGTAAATGCTTCTTTTCTAGTTCAGATATTAAACTTGGGACCTGGTCTCGATAAAAACTCTCTCCGTTGTATGAATCAAAGGAAACACCTAGCAGTTGATAGATTCGTTCATACTCTACCAAACTGATTTGTTTGAACCAATTCCATATCGTAATCGCTTCTGGATCATCTTGTTCTAGTTTCACAAACCAAGCACGTGCTTCTTCCATTAGTTTCGGAGATTCCTTTGCTTCTGCATCAAATTTCACATAGATGCGTAATAATTCATCGATTCCATGTTGTTCTACTTCTTCTTTGCTACTCCAGTTTTTATACGCAACAATTAATTTACCAAATTGTGTTCCCCAATCACCCAAATGGTTGATACGAATTACATGATATCCTAGCTTTTTATAAATTTGATATAAGGAATTTCCGATTATTGTTGTCCTTAAATGACCAACATGGAATTTCTTTGCTATGTTCGGGGATGAATAATCCATACAGATTGTTTTATCTGCTCCAATCTTCTCAACTCCAAAATCTAATTTTCGTATTTGATTGATACTTGTTTTTATATATTGGGTTTTGTTCATATAAATGTTACAGTAGCCACCAACCACATCAATTTTTTCAATTCCTAACCCCTTTTGATTGTGCGATAACACTTCTTTCAACATGGTAGCAATCTGATTTGGATTTGTACTGAATAATTTAGCGAACGAAAAGCATGGGATTGCATAATCACCAAGTGTTTCATCGGATGGAATCTCCAGGATTTTAATTACTTCATCATAAGTAATACCTTCTAGATTTTCAGCTACATACTTACAAATTATCTTTTTCATTCAGCCTCCTTATTGTTATCATCTATAAACGATAACGACTCTTTGGAATCTCAAACTATAAAAAAAGAACCGTAATTGAATCAGTGTTAACCAAATTCATTACGGTTCTGCATTTATATTATTAATAAACAGCACCGCACAGAAACAAGACGTACCAATCTTGCAACTATGCGGATATAACCTTACATTAGTCGCAAGAATTTACGTCTCTGTCTGCGTCTTAAGCTGTTTACTAAATATAGATTCATAGTTCAATTCCTCCAAAAATATTTCACCTATCATATCATATCTATTTTTAAAATACAACTACTTTTAAAAACTACTATTTTATCAAGTACATCAGCCAATAATTTGACTTCTCTTTATAAAATGAATTAGTAATTAATATAGGCAAATTCAACGGATCCATAACAAATAGCAGTTTGGAAACCATAAATTAAATGTTATAATGACAGAAAGGATTATAAGTGACAATTATTTGTGAAATCACATTTTACCTAATTGTAGATAGAAAAATATGAAACATGAATGTTTAAGCCTTAAGGGAAAGAACGATTATAAACTCTCATAAGAAGATGTTGAAAGAGAGGATTCTCATCTATACTCTTGTTATACTTAGTCATGAAAGGAGATGTGATCTATGGATTGGAATATGCGACTAACAAAAGCTCTTGATTACATAGAGGAAAATTTATGTAATGACATTGATTTTGAGCACGCTGCTAAATTAGCATTTTGTTCTCGTAATGATTTATCTAATATGTTTTATCTTGTTACGGGAATACAACTAAGCGAATACATCAGGCGCCGACGTCTTTCGCTTGCAGCACTTGATCTACAAAACAGTGATGAAAAAATTATTGACATCTCAATGAAATATGGATATTCATCACCAACTGCATTTAATCGAGCGTTTCAAAATCAGCATAAGGCTTCACCACAATATGTAAGGAGTCGAAAGATCTTTATTCATTCTTATCCTCGCATCACTTTTCAAATTAAACTGAATGGAGAGGTCAAAATGAAGTGTAGAATTGAGAAAAAACCTGCTTTTCAAGTGGTTGGAGTTAAGAAAACCTTCAGAAACGATGCAGTAGAGAATTTAGTACCAGATTTTTGGAGCGAGTTACCACAAGAAACATATGCAAAACTAAAAAGACTTTCGAATGGAGAACCAAAAGGAATGTTAGGGCTATGTGCTTGCTTTGAGGATGGGCATACCTTTGATTATTACATTGCTGTATCAACGAAGCATACTGAGGTCGAAGGGTTAGATACGATTTCTATACCAGAAGCAACCTGGGCAATTTTCGAAGCTGAAGGTACAATTTTGGAGTTAGTGGATCGAATATGGAAAGAGTGGTTTCCGTCCTCAGGATACCGTAGAGGAGATAATTCGATTCCTGATATTGAGTCATATTTTGATTATGATTTTCCAAAAGACAATTACACCTATGAACTTTGGTACCCTGTTGTTAAGGAGTAACTAATAGTATGTATTTGTGAACCTTGATAATTTGGAGTGTCAAGACTTAGGTAAAAATCTCAGGGATTTTGAATTGTTCAGCAGCACAAGAGGAAGTCTAGTTTAATTGATTTTCTCTTTTGAGAGGATATATTTAGAATATAAATGATAATTTTTCTTGACAACAGATAATTATGGGAATATAATGCAAAAGAAATGTAGAAACAATTGTAAATTCAAAAGCACATTTTGAATGAAGAAAGAAAAGGAGGTAATAACATGTATATTTCTATTAGTGCAAAAAGTAACTTAATAACAACATGCAAGTTGACCTCTGGTATGCTTTTGTAATTTAGACTACTAATTTACGAGTTTATGCCGTGGCGTCTTGCCACGGTTTTTTGTTGTCTTTTTTTAGGTTCACCTGTGCGAATCTATTCAACTGCGCCGTGCGCAAGTCTATCGATTTTGTCGAATCAGCCCCCAAAACGTTATCCGCCTTGGTCATATGCATTATCAGAGATAGGAAAATAATTCATTCTATGAATTATCTCAAAAGAAATTGTACAGGAGGTACGGTAATGTTAACACTAGAAAGGTATGTATCCCTTCAAGTGGATCATCGGGCTAAGAAAATTGTCCAATATATTAAAAAATTAATTAATACAAAGAGATTAAATAGCGATGTCACAGAAAATAAGCGATTGATTGAAAGCGGTAGTAGCATAGGCTATTTTGGTCTACACGATTGTAGAAGTATCATTCGTAGGTTTGACCTATAATTGATTGGTCGGATTAAATTCTCGATAACTATAATTTAGTGATGGATAAGAAGAACTCATAAGTAAGTCAGAAGTGTTCATCAAGGATGACAAAAAAGGAACAAAAAATGTCAGGTAAAGATAGAATCCCCCTGTTATAATGGAAATCATAACAGTTAGGGGTATGGAGGTAAGTTATGTTAGGTAAGTTAAAAAAACGAGGTTATGTAACCAAGGAAACAGATACTGTTTTCTACACAAAAGATATTGTTCAGACCTTGGAATGGTACATGAATATTCTTGGATTCTATGAGCAAGTTGGGATACGAGATATGAATCATAACAAACAGAAAGAGCGCTGAATAGCACATCATAAAGAGAAAAAAGAATAACAGAATATGAACCAATCATGACACATAGATGTCATGATTGGTATTGTATGATGTGAAGGAATAGAGTAGGAGGACAGTCAAGGGAAATGTATATAATGGATAAAGTGATGGATACATATACAGCAAATAATGAGAATCGGCAAGCAGAGGAAGCCGGCCAACATATAATGGAATTTATTAACACAAAGAAAATTTTAAATAACTATATCTCAGTGGATAAACGTGTGATTGAAATTGGTTGTGGTGGAGGCTACTATGGAATGCATTACGCGAAATTATGCCAAGAATATGTTGGTATAGACTTATCGCCAGAAAATATTAGTGTGTTTCAACATCTGATTAACGAGCATGGATATCATAATGTAAAAGCAGAGGTTGGTGATGTTACTAATTTGTGTAACATAGAAGATGATAGCTTTGATGTTGTAATGTGCCTTGGACCGTTGTACCGTCTTGACTCAGAAGCACGCGCAAGATGTATGGCAGAATGTGCAAGAATCTGCAAACCAGGTGGAAGGATAGCCCTAGCTTTTATGAATAAAACAGGTGCGGTTGCGAAATTTGCGCCGATCATTGGGTGGGAAAATGTGATGACACCTAAAATTGATGAATTTGTACTTACGAAGGGAATGGAGGATATGATATCTGATATTTTTTTCTATGCCATGCCGGAAGAAATGATTGCAGAAGCTGAATTAGCTGGTTTGACCTATGAACGATTGGCTGGCTTAGATTTTTTACTTTTTGATGAGTACATAGAGCAATTCACTGAGGAACAACGCAAGGTATGGTTTCATTTTTCTGATTTAGTAGTAAACAGTGAGTATTGTGCTGGGTTATCCAATAATGCTATGTTGATTTGTAGAAAGTAGAATAAGCATACAAATGAATGATCAATTCTTATTAGCTTAAAAATGCTACAGAGTTGTCTGTAGCATTTTACATCTCATTTATCTTATGGTGTATTGTTAGTATTATGTGAAAGTCTAACTAACAATGCCACCTATCGAACAATCGATGATAGCAAAAAGAATATTGATGGAAGATATTGGAGTTGTATGAGAGAAATGCTATAATATCAGATATTAACCTTTAATCTAGAAGTTTTGTTTAGATTAATATTATAAGATAGGGGAAAGTGATATGGACAATAAGGAAAAAGTCATTGATGCATATGCTTCTGGTAACGAAATTCATCGTG
>JAEZKD010000240.1 GCA_023415655.1 Bacillota bacterium
ACCTGCTTTTAAATTATGCAATTATGCTATTGATCTTAATTGTAGCTTGTACTCAGTACCCAAAAAAGCTTGCAATTAAAGTTTTTGGAGAACATGGAGATAAAAGAGTGACAGGAATTGCACAAGGTATCTTCATTGTAGGAATCTTTTTGATTGCTGTTGCATACCTAGTGGATGCATCGTACAATCCATTTTTATATTTTCGTTTTTAGGAGGAGCTTATGAGTAGAGAGCAAATAAATGATTCTGCGGTTCCGAATCCTGAAAAAATTAATTTGAGTGAGAAAGAAACGAAGCAGAAGAGGGGATTTGGACACTTTAGCAATACTATTTTATTCTTGGTTCTTATCTTTGGGTTTACAATCGCTAGTATGCTTGCGCCTGAACGAGGATTTTCTGAAAATGAGAATCGAGTTTTGGCAAGTCGCCCTCAATTTAGTTGGGAAACCTTATTTAATGGAACCTATATTACGGATTATGAAACGTACGTAACCGATCAGTTTGTAATGAGAGATGCATGGATTGGTTTAAAGACCCGAGTAGAGCTAGCACTACTAAAAAAGGATATCAATGGTGTGTATTTTGGTAAGGATGATTATCTGATTGAAAAACTAGAGGCGTCCGAGGTTGATCAAGAGCTCTTAGACAAGAATACAAATCGACTAGATCAATTTATAAATCGCTATAAAGATTTATTAGGAGAAGATCATGTCTTTGCAATGATAGTACCGACCGCTTTTGAGATTTTATCTGAAAAACTACCTCCATTTGCAACAGGCTTTGATCAAGGTGCTTATTTGGATCGTTTAAATAATTTATTGGGTGAGAATTTTATCGATCTACGAGATACATTGAATGCTCATGATCAGGAGTATATCTTTTATAAAACAGATCATCATTGGACGGTGAATGGAGCCTTCTATGCTTATCAAACATGGGCGGATGCTATGGGGATTACACCTTTATCCAAATCTGACTTTATCATCAAAGAGGTTTCTAACGATTTTTTAGGGACCATTTACTCTAAGGTTAATATAAAGGTGCCTGCAGATACGATGGAAATTTACGATACGAATCATTCCTACCAGGTAGAGTATAACATGGATGGTAATTATATTGAGGGACTGTATGAGTTTAGTCATCTGGATACTAAGGACAAATATGCCATGTACCTGAATGGAAATAACCCGGTCGTTAAAATCAACACCAATAATCATAATGGGAAGAGGCTTTTGATCATTAAAGATTCTTATGCACATTGCTTTGCACCATTTGCAGTTAATCATTTTGAAACAACTTATATGGTAGACTTACGATATCTGAGTATGCCAATGTCTCAATTCATTCGTGAGCAGGATATCACAGATGTACTTGTACTTTATAATACGAATACTTTTATTAAGGATAAAAATCTGTTATATATGGTTCGATAATAAAAAATGCATAGGAAATTTCGATTTCCTATGCATTAATAATGCTAGTGTGCATTGCACACTTTTTAACGAATATTTTCGTTTATTTTTTCTTGAATTCTAGTTTGAACAAGCTCTGCTACTTCTGTTGATTTCATGCCTTGATAATCTTCGTAAGTCAGAGGCTTCATATAATGGATTTGTACGGTTACCTTTTTTATTGATTTAGTATCAAAGGCTTTATAAGAATCGATCAATGCGACAGGAACAATTGGACAACGTGCATTCATAGCACTTTTAAAGGAACCTCCTTTAAACTCACCAACTACATTGCCATTTCTACTTCTTGTTCCTTCTGCAAAGATGACGAAATTCTCGCCACCTTTTACACGGTTTGTCATATTCTTAATTACAGTCATTGACTGTCGTACATCTTCACGATCAATGATTTCTGCTTGAAGTAAGCAGATAATATTACGTAAAAGAAAGATATCTTTTACTTCTTTTTTCATTACAGTAACAAATGGTCGTTCATGTGTTTCGAGAAAGGCTAATGCATCAAAAAGACCTTGATGATTTGGAAACATGATGTAGCCTGTCTCTTTTGGAAGATTCTCAATCCCATGACATTCAATTGTTACACGACCACGTCGGTTTGCCACAGGTGCAAGCTTATGAAGCCATGCATATCGTTCGAATCGATCATGCTTTTCAATGTTACATAGCTTATGCAGCTGCCAAAGCCAAATTGGCAAGTTGAAGAAACTTCGAATAAACATTAAAACAATTCTTCTCATACGAATCCTCCCCTTGTTTATTAGTTCAATTCATATCCCTTTAACATTCTTGCGCGGCTTGGATGTCTTAATTTACGAAGTGCTTTTGCTTCAATCTGACGAATACGTTCACGCGTTACATTGAACTCCTTACCCACCTCTTCTAGTGTGCGACTACGCCCATCTTGAAGACCAAAACGAAGAATTAGCACTCTTTGTTCACGGTCAGTAAGTGTATCAAGTAATTTGCCGATTTGATCCTGAAGGACCGCATAAGAAGCAGCATCCTCTGGTCCCATAATGGTATCGTCTTTGATGAAGTCACCAAGGTGGCTATCATCCTCTTCACCGATTGGTGTATCCAGTGAGATTGGATCTGCGGATACCTTTAGGATTTCACGAACCTTTTCAATAGGAAGGTTCATAGCATCTGCTAATTCCTGTTCGCTTGGCTCACGACCTAGCTCTTGCAATAAATTACGAGAAACACGGTACGTTTTATTAATTACTTCAGACATATGAACCGGAATTCTTATGGTACGTGATTGATCTGCAATGGAACGTGTGATTGCTTGACGAATCCACCAGGTAGCATACGTGCTGAATTTGTATCCTTTATTATAATCAAACTTGTCCACTGCTTTGATAAGACCTAAGTTTCCTTCTTGTATTAAATCAAGGAAGGAAAGTCCACGCCCTACATAACGCTTTGCAATACTTACAACAAGTCTTAAATTGGATTCTGCAAGAATCTGCTTAGCCATGGAATCCCCTTTTTCTATCTTCTTGGCTAGCTCAATTTCTTCAGCTACGGATAAAAGTGGATAACTACCAATTTCCTTTAGATATTGCTTGACAGGATCGTCGGAGATGGTAGAAGCCATAGTTGCTAAATCTTCTGCTTCAGGCAGAACATCAGAGTCATCTTCTAATTCAAGAAGAATATCATCATCTGGTTCGTCGTCGTCAGTAGGATTTAAAACAACGATATTACTAGCTTCCAAATACTCGTATATTTTATCAATCTGTCGTACGTTCAGATTTAGTTCCTTAAAAAAGTCGTTTACTTTATCTACTTCGATTACGCCTTTGTTATCATTGGCGAATGCAACTAGTTCTTTTAAGCGTGATTCAAAGCTGCTTACTTGTTCTTCCATCGGATGGACCTCCAGTATTTTCGTCTTGGGCGAAAAAAGTCACCAAACAACATTATATCATATTATAGGCCTAATTGGAATAAAATCTTTTTGAAAAAATTGATATCGATATAATAATTGGCAAATACTACATATTGTGTCAAAAGATGTATATAACCACAACCTATTGACTATTTTTATCGTTTTGTGTATAATTCTGTTGTCGGTAGGTTACTGATTGCAACAATTTTTTGTTGTGCTACAAAAGATAAATGTGTTAGAAACAAAAGATAAAAAAAATCAAGGTACATAAGATAAAATAACCAAGTTACTGCTTTCGTAAACTAGAAATAAGAAGAAACTAAGGAAAAACAATTAAAGATAACCTTCGATAAATGAAAGACGATTGAACAGAGAAGTGAATTTACTGTTGAATCGTCTTTTTTTGCTATGGAAGTAGTAACAGAATCTTCTAGAAACTTTTTGTTGTGCATAGAATACAAAGGCTAGAATGTGAGTAAAAATCTCTAAATTATTTGGAGAACCACAGAAAAATTGCCTTGACAACATGAAATTTCGGCAGTATAATCAATTCTGCATGCGTAGTAACGCAAGCATATTTGGTATGTCGATTTTAGAAATTGACAACGCAGAGAAAGTCTGCATAAGCAACCACGAAACTTCGAATACTTATCAGGAGGTGAAAAATTAATGCCAACATTCAACCAGTTAGTAAGAAAAGGCAGAAAAACAATGGAGAAGAAATCTACTGCTCCTGCGTTACAAAAAGGATTTAACTCCTTAAGAAAGAAAACTACAGATACATCCGCTCCACAGAAGAGAGGTGTTTGTACTGCAGTAAGAACAGCTACTCCTAAGAAGCCTAACTCAGCGCTTAGAAAGATTGCCAGAGTTCGTTTGAGCAATGGTATTGAAGTAACAAGCTATATCCCAGGTGAAGGCCACAATCTTCAGGAGCATAGTGTTGTATTAATCAGAGGTGGTAGAGTAAAGGACCTTCCAGGTACAAGATATCACATCGTCAGAGGTACACTCGATACAGCAGGTGTAGCTAAGAGAAGACAGGCTCGTTCCAAGTATGGAGCTAAGAGACCTAAAGACGCTAAATAATAATTTTCTCATTACTAATTCTGTAGCATAAGCTATAAGGAATGCCGGATTAATTTTTTATTTAAATATCGACTTATACTGAAGTGGTTGCGGTATGTTGGATTTTAAATATAGATATTAAACTGAGCATGAACACAGTAATGTGAGTACCGTAGAATTAATGGTTACTGTTGATTAGTAACCGATATTAAGGAGGGAAGCAACGTGCCACGTAAAGGACATATACAAAAAAGAGATGTATTAGCAGATCCAATTTACAATAACAAGATCGTTACTAAGCTGATCAATAATATCATGCTTGACGGTAAGAAGGGAACTGCTCAGAAGATCGTATACGGCGCTTTTGATAAGGTAGCAGCTAAATCCGGTAAGGACGCTATCGAAGTTTTCGAAGAGGCTATGAACAATATCATGCCAGTACTCGAAGTTAAAGCTCGTCGTATCGGTGGTGCAACTTATCAGGTGCCAATCGAAGTTAGACCAGATAGAAGACAAGCATTAGCTCTTCGTTGGTTAACAATCTTCTCACGTAAAAGAGGCGAAAAAACTCAGGTTGATAGACTTGCAGGTGAAATTTTAGATGCTGCAGCTAACACTGGTAACGCTGTTAAGAGAAAAGAAGATATGCACAAGATGGCAGAAGCAAACAAAGCATTTGCTCACTATCGCTGGTAATCAGCGATTTGCTAAAGAGCAGAACTGCTCTTGCATATCTATCATAAATGATAGAAAGAGCTTGATGGCTCTTTTATCACTTGTAATAGATAGCCAATTTGGCTATCTATTACGCAAACCTATGAATCGATTAGTTTACAATTACAATGTAATTGTCATTATTTAAGGAGGAAAAATCCTTGGCTGGAAGAGAATACCCATTAGAGAGAACAAGAAATATCGGTATTATGGCTCACATCGATGCTGGTAAGACTACTCTTACAGAACGTATCCTATACTATACCGGTGTTAACTACAAAATCGGTGATACTCATGAAGGAACTGCAACCATGGACTGGATGGAGCAGGAACAAGAAAGAGGTATCACAATTACTTCAGCCGCTACAACATGTCACTGGACTCAGGAATTAGAGCATAAAAAAATGCCTGGTGCTTTAGAGAACCGTATCAACATTATCGATACTCCAGGTCACGTTGACTTTACTGTCGAAGTAGAACGTTCCTTACGTGTACTTGACAGTGCGGTTGGTGTTTTTTGTGCTAAAGGTGGTGTAGAACCACAGTCTGAAACTGTATGGCGTCAGGCAGATAAGTACAACGTACCAAGAATGGCTTTCGTTAATAAGATGGACATTTCTGGTGCAAATTTCTTTAACGTAGTAGATATGATTAAGAAGAGATTAGGAAAGAACGCAGTGCCTATCCAATTACCAATCGGTAAAGAAGATAGCTTCATGGGCGTTATCGATCTTTTCGAAATGAAAGCATACTTCTACCTTGATGATAAGGGAGATCAGATTGAAATCAGAGAAATCCCTGATGATATGAAAGATCAGGCTGATGAATACAGAGCAGCAATGATCGAAGCTATCTGTGAAACAGATGATGAATTAATTGAGCAGTACTTAGAAGGTAACGAACCTTCTACAGAAGACCTCAAGAAGGCTCTTAGAAAAGCTACAATCGCTGTACAGATTATTCCTGTACTTTGCGGTAGTGCATATAGAAATAAGGGTGTTCAGAAATTACTTGATGCTGTTATTGAATACATGCCAGCTCCAACCGATATCGAAGATATCAAGGGTGTAGATGAAGATGGTAATGAAGTTCACAGAAAGTCGTCTGATGATGAACCTTTCGCAGCATTAGCATTTAAGATTATGGCCGATCCATTCGTTGGTAAGCTTGCATTCTTTAGAGTTTACTCTGGTACATTGAACTCCGGTTCCTATGTATTAAATGCAACAAAGAACAAAAAAGAACGTGTTGGTCGTATCCTTCAGATGCACGCTAACAAGAGAGAAGACCTTGATAAGGTTTACGCTGGTGATATCGCAGCAGCTGTTGGTTTTAAAACTACAACAACTGGTGATACTATCTGTGATGAAAAGCATCCTGTAATCCTTGAATCCATGGAATTCCCAGAACCAGTTATCGACGTTGCTATCGAGCCTAAGACAAAAGCTGGTCAGGATAAGATGGGTGAAGCTTTAGCAAAACTTGCAGAAGAAGATCCTACATTCCGTGTTCGTACGGATGAAGAAACAGGTCAGACAATCATCGCTGGTATGGGTGAGCTTCACCTTGAAATCATCGTTGACCGTCTACTTCGTGAATTCAAAGTAGAAGCTAACGTAGGTGCTCCTCAGGTTGCTTACAAAGAAGGTATCACAAAAGAAGTTGATATCGATAGTAAGTACGCAAAACAGTCTGGTGGTCGTGGTCAATACGGTCACTGTAAAGTTAAGTTTGCTCCTATGGACGTTAATGGTGAGAAAACATTTGAATTTACAAACTCCGTTGTTGGTGGTGCTATTCCTAAGGAATATATCCCAGCAGTTCAGGCAGGTATCGAAGAAGCTATGAAGTGTGGTATTCTTGGTGGATATCCAGTTCTTGGTGTTGCTGCTAACTGTTACGATGGTTCTTACCATGAAGTCGATTCTAATGAAATGGCATTCAAGATTGCTGGTTCTATGGCATTTAAAGATGCAATGCACAAAGCTGGCGCTGTATTACTTGAGCCTATCATGAGAGTTGAAGTTACTGTTCCTGATGATTACATGGGTGATGTTATTGGTGATATCAGCTCCCGTCGTGGTCGTATCGAAGGTACAGAAGATAACAATGGTTCTAAAGTAATTCACGGATTCGTTCCATTGTCCGAAATGTTTGGTTACTCCACAACACTTCGTTCAAAGACACAGGGTCGTGGTGCTTACTCCATGTTCTTCTCAACTTACGAACAGGTTCCAAAGAGCGTTCAAGAGAAAGTTCTTAGCAACAAAACAACAAAATAAATAAACAACAGAACGTGGCTTAACCCATTTACTTAATTGCTAATGAGCAAGCAGACAAATGGGTTCCATGTCCCGTTGAAATAAATATAAGCCGAGTATATTTTTAGCTTGAAAATATTTTACTTTTCGAATATAATTAGGCTTATGGAGTGCTTATTCTGCTATGCAGAGAGCAAAGATGTAAGTTTTAAGTTTAGGACTTGCATATCGATTATAAAATTAATACGCTTCATGATAAGCGTAATAAAAGGAGGACGTTTTAAAATGGCTAAAGCTAAGTTTGAAAGAAACAAACCACATTGTAATATTGGTACCATCGGTCACGTAGATCATGGTAAAACTACTTTAACAGCAGCTATTACTAAAACTTTACATGAAAGATTAGGTACAGGCGAAGCTGTTGCTTTCGAAAACATCGATAAAGCTCCAGAAGAAAGAGAAAGAGGTATTACTATCTCTACAGCTCACGTTGAGTATGAATCTAAGAAGCGTCACTACGCACACGTTGACTGCCCAGGCCATGCCGATTATGTAAAGAACATGATCACTGGTGCTGCTCAGATGGATGGTGCTATCCTTGTAGTTGCTGCAACTGATGGTGTTATGGCTCAGACTAAAGAGCACATCTTATTATCCCGTCAGGTAGGTGTACCTTATATCGTAGTATTCATGAACAAGTGTGATATGGTTGATGATCCAGAATTACTTGAATTAGTAGAAATGGAAATCAGAGACTTATTAAGCGAGTATGAATTCCCAGGCGATGATACTCCAATCATCCAGGGTTCCGCTCTTAAAGCTCTTGAAGATCCAATGGGTCCTTGGGGTGACAAGATCATCGAATTATTCGATGCTGTAGATACTTGGATTCCAGATCCACAGAGAGAAACTGACAAGCCATTCTTAATGCCAGTAGAAGACGTATTCTCCATCACAGGCCGTGGTACAGTTGCTACAGGTCGTGTTGAGCGTGGTACTCTTCATGTTTCTGACGAAGTTGAAATCGTTGGTGTTAAAGAAGAAGTTCGTAAAGTAGTTGTAACTGGTATCGAAATGTTCCGTAAACTTCTTGATGAAGCTCAAGCTGGTGATAACATCGGTGCTTTATTACGTGGTGTTCAGAGAACAGAAATCGAAAGAGGACAGGTTCTTTGTAAACCAGGCAGCATCACTTGCCACAAGAAATTCACAGCTCAGGTTTACGTATTAACTAAAGACGAAGGTGGACGTCATACTCCATTCTTCAATAACTACAGACCACAGTTCTACTTCAGAACAACTGACGTAACTGGTGTATGTAACTTACCAGAAGGCACAGAAATGTGTATGCCTGGCGATAACATCGAAATGACTATCGAATTAATTCACCCAATCGCTATGGAGCAGGGTCTTGGATTCGCTATTCGTGAAGGTGGACGTACAGTAGGTTCCGGTAAGGTTGCTACTATCATTGCATAGTTAATCTAAATTATTGATATATATTTGTGTTTAAGCGGTCGAAAGCCCCTCAATGTCTATGGATATTGAGGGGCTTTTTATAGGTTGAATTAGCAGTATTTGATGAAAGTTATGAAAATTGTACTATTATAGAGGATTGACTAGGTAATGGTAATTTTATGGCAATTTCCTTGCAGTAATGTCGAGTAGCATGATATAATCATAATAAGATTATTTGAAATTAATTCATTGAAATCATCCGTAAAGGAGAGACTATTTGATGATCAAGAAAGAGCAGAATCGTAAAAGACTTATGATACAAATTGCTGTAACAGTAATACTCAGCATAATTGTAGTTTTCTTTTTTTTATTCTCTATCAAGAGTGTCTTATTATCTGAATCAAAAGAACGCTTGACTGAAATCAATCAAGAACATTCTGATTTTCTACAGGATTATGAGTCTTTTGATGAGGCGTCTTTGAAGGGTCAGGTGAAAGATATCATTGTATTAGAGCACTCTAATACGAATCAATATTTTGACAATCATACATATAGTTTTATCATTGATAAAGACGGAAGAATCGTAGTTGTATTTGGTGAAAAAGCAGCTCAAAAATCAAATGAGTTGGATTCTGAGATGATTCAGAGCATAGGAATCAGTCAATCCAATGGATGGAAGACAGAACAAGATGATCAGATAAAAAAGGTGATTTTGGCGTCAGGAAAAGAAGCATACGCTGCCATTCAAGAAGCACATATTGTTGAAGGTGGTTATCTGATAACAATAGTAGAAAAATCATTAGTTGATCAAGAGATTAACTCAATTTTTCATATTGCAATTGCGATTGTTATCTTAGCCATTATTTCAATTACCTTTGCCATTGCTTATAATCTATATCGACAACGTCGTTATCGTCGTAGATTAGTGAAATTAGGAGAACCAGATCATATTACCGGGCTTATGAACTATTTCTATCATAAAGCTTTAGCACAACGACTTTTGAGTGAGGAAAAGCGTAGCTATGCTTATATCTCTGTTGCAATCGATCGCTTTGCACTGATCTCTGAGTTGAATAATAAGAGTGACTGTAATCGATTACTAAAAAGTGTTGCGCTTCATCTATCAAGTATGATTGGGGAAGAGGAAACGGTTGCAAGAGTTTGTGATAACGTATTTGGTATGCTTCTTATCTATGAGGATGAACTTAGCTTACGTCAAAGATTAATTCAAATATTAAAAATTGCTGGTAATATTCCAGATTTTGATAATAACTTTTGTAATATTACATTCCACAGCGGTGTGTGTATTGTTGGTAAAGAAACAAATATCGATAAGGTGATTCGTTGCGCACAAAAAGCGAGAGTTAATGGTGGGAGCCAATCAATCTCAAACATTAATTTCTATCAGCATAAGAAAGTAAAGCAGGAACAACATAAGTTTATTAAGGAAGCAACGGATGCAATTTACGAGGAACGATTGATTATCTTTCTTCAACCGAAGTATCGAGTTCATTCTGAACGAATTACTGGTGCAGAGGCATTTGTTCGTTGGAATCATCCGGTGAAGGGGATTCTATCACCAAACGTATTCCTACCACTACTTGAGGAGAATGGTTCCATTGTGCAAGTAGATTATTATGTACTTAAAATGGTTTGTAAAATTATAAAAGATTGGATGAGAGATAAGAAGCAACCAGTAACGGTTTCCGTTAACTTGTCCGTTCAACATCTAGACCATCCTTCCTTCGTACAAAAGATGGTTCAAATTGTGGATGATTTTCAGGTTCCCCATTCTTTAATTGAATTCGAATTCCCTGAAGCGGCTATCTATGAAAAACAAGAAAACTTGATAACTGCAATGAGAAAGCTATCAAGTTTAGGTTTTATTATTTCAATTGATAATTTTGGTGCTGGTTTTTCTTCGAAATCGTTGTTAAAGGAGTTACCACTCCACTTGATTAAAATTGATAAGGGTTTAATCAAAGATTTAGAGGATTCAGAGTTTGCGGATAAAGAGCGTACACTTGTAACACATATTATTGCACTGGCAAAAGAGATGCATGTTGAGGTGGTCGCTGAGGGTGTGGAAACACAAGCTCAAAGAGATCTTTTGCAGCAAGAGCAATGTGATATTATCCAAGGTTACTATTATCAGAAACCGATGCCAGCAGCAGAATTTTCACAGCTATTAGAAACGGCTGAATAAAAGCATAAGATGAAGTTTTCTTTTATAATATGGAATACCAAAGATACGAATGGATACCATAATAAATAAAATAATGATTGGTGCAAATGAAAGGAAATCTCTTGTGCCTGCATTTGTTAATTCATAATGATTCCAAAGATAGAGAAGTAAGCATACAAATAAAAAAGATATCGAGTATGCTGTATACTTGAATGAGTGATAGTTGTATCTTTTAGCTAAATGTGGAAGGAGGAGTGTATTTTGCTCTTTTTTTGGGCGAAAGACATGAGATAAGAACAAGGGGAGTAATGCATTCGCAATGAGAACATAATAGGCACGTATACTCTCACGAGTAATTATGGTGGATGTAATTAACACAATCAGTATAAGTATAGTTCCAAAACGATTCGCTATTACAGTAGAACGGTATTTACTGATTGATAGAAGCTCTTGCTCTATTTTTTTAGTTTCAACTTGTTTTTCTTTTGGTAGTATAGACAGCATCATTTCCTCCGAAGCATGATTACACAAATGAAATTCTTTTTGATTTATATCATATCATGTCGTAAGCAAAAAAAATAGATAATTATTTATTATTTTTTAGCCGAAATAATAGTAGGAAAATATCTAAAAAGAGGAACAGAACTAAGAAGAGAATCGATTGTTGTATAAATAGCAAGTATAAGGAAAAGTTTTGAAAATTTCCTTTGAAAAAATCAGTAAAGACGTTTATAATATAATAGAATATGTTTAGACTTGATAATAGGATAAATGAATAGATGATAGAAAATGATTTTTGCGGAATTTTGAAAGGAGAATTACAATGTTAGGTTGCGACATCGGAATTGATTTGGGAACAGCGAGTGTCTTAGTATATATAAAAGGTAAAGGTGTTGTATTAAAGGAGCCATCAGTAGTTGCGTTTGATCGAGATACGAATAAAATAAAAGCAATTGGTGAAGAAGCACGTTTGATGCTTGGTAGAACACCAGGAAATATTGTTGCGGTACGTCCTTTAAGACAGGGCGTTATTTCTGATTATACCGTTACGGAAAAAATGTTAAAGTATTTTATTCAGAAAGCTGTTGGTAAACAACGTTTTCGTAAACCAATCATCAGCGTATGTGTACCAAGTGGTGTTACAGAAGTTGAGAAGAAAGCTGTAGAAGATGCAACTTATCAAGCTGGAGCAAGAGATGTTGCTATCATTGAAGAACCAATTGCAGCAGCGATTGGGGCTGGGATTGATATCTCTAGACCATGTGGTAATATGATTGTTGATATCGGTGGAGGTACTTCTGATATTGCAGTTATCTCACTTGGTGGTACCGTAGTTTCTACTTCAATTAAAATTGCTGGTGATGATTTTGATGAAGCAATTGTTCGATATATGCGTAAGAAGCATAATTTATTAATTGGTGAAAGAACTGCAGAGGATATTAAAATCAAAATTGGTTCCGCTTATCGTAGACCTGAGGTTGTGGCAATGGATGTACGTGGTCGTAATCTTGTTACAGGACTTCCAAAGACAATTTCTGTTACAAGTGAAGAAACAGAAGAAGCACTTCGCGAAACTACGTCACAGATCGTAGAAGCTGTTCATAGTGTTCTTGAGAAAACTCCACCAGAACTTGCAGCGGATATTGCAGATCGTGGTATCGTTTTAACAGGTGGTGGTTGTCTGTTATACGGTCTTGAAGAATTGATTGAAGAAAAGACAGGAATCACAACAATGACAGCAGAGGATCCAATGACAGCAGTTGCAATTGGAACTGGTAAGTATGTAGAATTTTTAAGTGGACGTAAAGATTCTTAATAAAACAAAAGAAGAAAAACTCAATCTTTCATCAAAGGATTGATAGATTGGAAAGGAGAAGGATATGGTTAGAGGTTTATATAGTGCATGGACGGGCATGGCAAATGAACAAAAAAGACTTGATGTAATCTCCAATAATCTTGCTAACTCTGCAACGGTAGGCTACAAAAAAGAAGGTGTTACGAATCAGTCATTTGACGATATGCTATCGATTAAGATTCGTGACAAGTCCTCTACTGGAGGAGATAGTAACATTGGCAAGATGACATTGGGTGTAAAAATTGGGGAAGTTTACACTGATTATACTCAAGGTTCTTTAAGAGAGACTGGCAATACGTTTGATCTTGCAATGGAGGGTTCAGGTTTCTTTACATTATCCGCACTAAATGGTAATGGGGAAGAAGTGACTAGATACACAAGAGCGGCTCAATTGGTTATGGACAGAGATGGTTATATTGTTGATGTCAATGGCAATCGTCTAGTAAGCGAGAGTGGCTATTTACAGATACCAACGGATGCTTCACAGGTAATGATTGATGTAGATGGAAATGTATTTGCAGATGGCACTTTGATTGACCAATTAACAATCAAAGACTTTGAAAACTATGATTATCTAAAGAAATACGGTGATACCATGTATGGTGCTGAGGATGGAGCGATTGAAAAAGACGCGATTAGCCTTGTACGCCAGGGTTTTACAGAACAGTCAAATGTGAATGTAGTAAGCGAGATGGTTAATATGATTGCAATTACAAGAGCATATGAAGCAAATCAGAAAATAATACAGTCGGTAGACGGAACATTAGAACTGGCAGCAAATTCGATCGGTAAAATCTAAGCTTAATGGAGGCTAATGAATTATGATGAGAGCACTTTGGACCGGAGCATCCGGAATGACATCACAACAGACAAATCTTGATACGATATCAAACAATTTTGCCAATATTAATACAGCTGGTTATAAGAAAGAGGAAACGCAGTTTTCTTCTTTGTTATATCAAAAGCTTCAAACAAAGACAACCGATGCATTAGGGAATGCAAAGCCAGTCATTGCACAGGTTGGTTCTGGTGTAAGAACGAATGGCATTGTATCCATCTTTAAACAAGGAAACTTGCAAGAAACAAGTAATGACTGGGATCTTGCAGCAGAAGGTAATGGCTTCTTTATGATTCAAGATGCCAATGGAGATACGGCATATACAAGAAATGGTTCTTTTCGCCTTGCGATCGGGAACAATGGTTTAACTCTTGCAACCGCTGATGGATACCATGTGTTGGATTCTAATGGACAACCAATTACCTTTGCAAATGACATTGATGTATCGAAAGTAGAGGTAAATGAGTACGGGAATCTTATGATTCCAAATGCTCAGGGAGAACTTGTGACCTCTGAAATTCAAATTGGTATGGCACAGTTCAACAATCCTTCTGGTCTTGAAAAGGCTGGTCAAAGTTTATTTTATGTGACTGATGCTTCTGGAGAAGCAAGAATTGAAGGAATGGATGCTTCATTGAAAAAAACAAAGATTCATTCTGGCTATTTAGAGTCATCCAATGTAGATACTGCAACTGAAATTGTTAATTTGATTGTTGCACAACGAGCATATGAAATGAACTCTAAGACCATTATAGCCGCAGATGAGATGCTTCAACAGGCAAACAACCTAAGAGGCTAATCCAGAAAGGATAGATTATGAGTTTTAGCATTCAAAGTGATTATGGTTTTTATAATGCAGCTGCCCAAACAGCGAGTACATCAAAGTCTTCAAAACTAGAAAATCAATTATCCAATACACTATCAAGTGATCTCAAGAATGCATCGGATGAAGAGTTAATGGATGCATGTAAGAGTTTTGAAAGTTATATGGTTCAACAGGTGATGAAGCAAGTCAAGAATGCAGTAGCCAAAAGTGATGAAGATGAAGGCGAGTACGTTAGTTACTTTGGAGATATGCTGTATGAGAAGTATGCAGATGACATAGTAGAGTCTGGTGAACTTGGAATTGCTCAGCAATTGTATGAAGCGATGAAAAGAAATCAATAGATGAGATACAGGGTGTTGCAAATGATTGCGAAACAATCTTGCTACACCCTTTTAGCATATGTAGGAACGAGTAGTTTTTTAGCTTGAGGGAGATTTATGGCAGAGCAGTTAGAAGGATATGTAGAGCGAATTGTATTTCGAAACAGTGAGAATGGATATACGGTTATGAGCCTCGTCAATGATGAAGATGAAATTACTTGTGTAGGAACCTTTTCTTTTATTAATGAGGGAGAGTATCTATCACTGACAGGAACGTATACGGAACATCCAATGTATGGTGCTCAGTTTACCGTCAGCGCATATGAGATGAAAGAACCAGAGGATTTGATGTCGATGGAACGTTATCTTGGTTCTGGAGCAATTAAAGGCATTGGAACTGCTTTGGCAGCAAGAATCGTTCGTAAATTTAAAGAGAATACATTTAAGATTATTGAGGATGAACCAGAACGCTTGTCGGAGGTAAAAGGCATCAGTGAAAAAATGTCACAAGAAATTTATCGACAGTTTTCAGAGAAGCGTGAGCTACGTAATGCAATGTTATTTTTGCAAAAGTATGGAATATCATTGAATTTGGCTGTAAAAATTTTTAATCAGTATGGTGAGCGAATGTATTCGATTATTCAGGAGAATCCTTATCGTTTGGCAGAGGATATTAGTGGTGTTGGATTTAAGATTGCTGACGAGATTGCTACAAGAGTAGGTATTCGTTCCGATTCAGACTACCGAGTTCGTGCAGGAATTCTATACACACTCCTTCAAGGCGCTAATAATGGGCATGTTTATCTTCCAAAATCAGTACTGATTAGTAAAACTTGCGAAGTTTTGGGAGTGGAATCAGAAGCAGTGGAACGACATCTGATGGGTCTTGCGATAGAGAAAAAGATTGTGATGAAGGAAACGGCCTCAGAACCTCAGGTTTATAGCTCGATTTATTATTATACAGAGCTGAATACAGCTAGTATGCTATATGATCTGAATATTACCTATGATATTATGGATACCCAAATTGAATCTAGATTAGCTCATATTGAAAAGGAATCTAAGATTGAGCTTGATGATAGACAGAGAAAGGCTGTATACGAAGCCGTTCGTCATGGATTACTGATTATTACAGGTGGACCTGGTACAGGGAAGACGACTACCATTAATACGATTATTCGCTTTTTTGAAGCAGAAGGTATGGAGATGCTTCTTGCAGCACCAACCGGACGTGCGGCAAAAAGAATGAAGGAAACTACTGGATATGAAGCAAGTACCATACATCGTTTGCTAGAGATTAGCAAAGGAGGCGATACCAACGATGGTCGTATGATGTTTGAGCGAAATGAGTCGAATCCTTTAGAAACAGATGTAATTATCGTAGATGAGATGTCAATGGTTGATATCTCTTTGATGCATGCCTTATTAAAGGCAATTCCAGTCGGTACGCGTGTTATTTTGGTGGGTGACGTTAATCAGTTACCAAGTGTTGGACCTGGTAATGTGTTACGTGATATTATTCATTCCAAAGTATTTCCAGTGGTTATGTTAACGAAGATCTTCCGTCAAGCTTCAGAAAGTGATATTATTGTCAACGCTCATAAAATCAATTCAGGTGAGCATATCGTCTTAGATAATAAGAGCAAGGACTTTTTTTTACTTAAACGAGATGATGTGAATGTAATTACAAATGTTATCATACAGCTGGTTCGTGATAAGATGCCTAAGTATGTCAATGCATCTATTTACGATGTTCAGGTATTGACTCCAATGAGAAAGGGAGAGCTTGGTGTTGAGCGATTGAATCAAGTTTTACAACAATATCTTAATCCACCAGATGAGAAAAAGAAGGAAAAAGAGTATATGGGCACGATTTTTCGAGAAGGCGATAAAATCATGCAGATAAAAAATAACTATCAAATGAACTGGGAAATCAAGAGTCGTTACGGAATCACGATTGAGAGTGGTACTGGTGTATTCAATGGAGATACTGGAATTATTCGTGAGATTAATCTATTTGCAGAACAGGTGACAGTAGAATTTGATGAAGGAAGAATGGTAGAATATTCATTTTCACAATTAGAGGAATTAGAGCTTGCTTATGCCGTTACCATTCATAAATCACAAGGTAGTGAGTATCCAGCCGTAGTACTTCCGATATTAAGTGGACCAAGATTGTTATTCAATCGTAATCTTTTATATACCGCAGTTACAAGAGCCAAGCAGTGTGTAACGATTGTTGGAAGTGAGTATATGGTGCAGAATATGATAGATAATGTCAGCGAAATGAAAAGATATTCAGGGCTTTGTGATAGAATTATAGAAAGAAATACGTGCAACGAATAAATATATGTTGTATAATCATCTATAGTAGCAAAAGAGAATCGCATTAGCGTAAACCATAATATTAAAATCAGGGGGTAATTTAAATGAACAAAACAGCTTTGGTTATTATGGCTGCAGGGATTGGAAGTCGTTATGGTGGTGGAATCAAACAGTTAGAAAAGGTAGGTCCAAGTGGAGAGATCATCATGGATTATTCCATCTTTGATGCGATTGAAGCAGGATTTGATAAAGTCGTATTTATCATTCGTCATGATTTAGAAAAAGACTTTAAAGAAATCATTGGGAACCGCATTGAAAAACAAATCGAAGTTGAATATGTATACCAAGAGTTAGACAAATTACCAGCTGGATTTACAGCTCCAGCAGATCGTAAAAAGCCATGGGGTACAGGACAAGCAGTATTATGTTGCAAAGGGATTGTGAAGGAGCCTTTTGCAGTAATTAACGCAGATGACTATTATGGAAAAGAATCCTTTGTAAAGGTGAATGAATTCTTAAAGAAGGTGGATCTAACAAAGAATACGTATGCTATGGCTGGCTTTGTACTCGGGAATACATTAAGTGATAACGGTGTTGTGACTCGTGGTGTATGTCAAGTAGATGACGAAGGTTATCTAACGAATGTAGTAGAAACCTTTGGAATTGAAAAGAGTGGAGTGGCAGCTGCAGGGAAAGATGCTCAGGGAAATCCTGTAACAATTCCAATTGATAGCTCGGTATCTATGAATATGTGGGGATTTACTCCTAATTTCTTAGATGAGTTAGACACAGGTTTTATTCAGTTCTTAGAGAATCTAAATCCAGAAGACATCAAAGCTGAATATTTGCTTCCTGATGTTGTTGGCAAGATGGTTACAGCACAAAAGGCAACCGTAAAGGTGTTAAAGACGAATGATAAGTGGTTTGGCGTTACGTATCAGGAAGATAAGCAATCGGTTGTTGAATCGATTCAGGCATTGGTAGCAGAAGGCAAATACCCGAAGCAGTTATTCTCTTAATTAAAAGTGGGTATGGCAGAGCTGGTTAATATGATAATGGATATTTTCTTTCCAAGAAGGTGTCCATTATGCAATGAAATAGTCATACCAAAAGATAAAAAGGCATGTATCTCTTGTGTTGAAAATCTTCCATTCATTCAGGAACCAAGATGTAAGCGATGCAGTAAACCAGTTGTAGTCCAAGAACAGGAATATTGTTATGATTGTGAAAAGTCAGTTCATCATTACGAAAAAGGATATGGAGTTTTTTTGTATGAAGGAACGATTAAGAAATCACTTATGGATTACAAATTTCGTGGAATGAAGCAGTATGCCTCTTTTTATACGGAACAAATAATAAAGGATATTGGAGAAAAATTACGTAGGTTAAACTGTGATTTATTAATTCCTGTTCCTCTTCATAAGAGAAAGAAACGAATCAGGGGATTTAATCAAGCACAGCTATTAGCGAAGGGGTTGGAACAATATCTGAATATACCCGTTGTGGAGAACGTATTAGTGCGCACAAAATACACGACTCCACAGAAAAAACTGAATGATAAGGAAAGGTTGCATAACCTTATCGAAGCATTTGCTGTATCCAAGGATAATGTAAGTCAGATTATAGATAATAAAATTCTAATCGTTGACGATATATATACTACAGGGAGTACAATTGAAGCTTGTTCGAATGTGCTATTAAAAGCAGGAGCGAGAAGCATCTATTTTGTTACAGTATGCATAGGAAATGGTTTTTAAGGAGGTACGCTATGGACGTTAGAAATTGTAGAAGTTGTGGTAGGCTATTTAACTATATTGGGGGATCACCACTTTGCCCATCATGTGCTAGAGAACTAGATGAGAAGTTTCAGGTTGTAAAACAGTATATCTATGATAATCCATCTGCTTCCATACAACAGGTATCAGAGGATAATGAGGTTTCGATACAACAAATTAAGAAATGGATTCGTGAAGAACGGTTATGTTTTTCTAAGGATTCAGTGGTAGGAATTGAGTGTGAAAACTGTGGGACGATGATAAAGACGGGCAGGTTTTGTCTATTATGTAAGGATAAACTTGCCAATACTTTGAATAGTGTTTATCAAAATCGTCAACCACAAACTCAACGTGATCCAAGGGACAGCGCAAGAATGCGTTTTTTGGATACTAATTTATAGAAGATAACAATGTAAGAGAGATTATGATCATGAAAAAGGTCGAGAGAAAGAACGGATGAATATCCGAACTTTCTTTCGACCTTTTTCAAAGTATAAAAAATACAATTTTTGATTATTTGAGAATGTAATCTTTTGTAGTTATTTGATACGAATCCCATCTGTATCAATTGTAATTTTCCCATCTTTCATCAAATGACCAATGGCACGTTTGAATGCATTCTTGGATAAGCGGAATTCTTTTTTGAGAACCTCTGGATCTGATTTATCATGGAATGGGAGAAATCCGTTATTGGCAAGTAGTTTCTGAAAAACCTGTTCCGCATCTATATCAAGTTGTAGATAAGTTTTTTCACGAAGACTTAGATCTAGTTTGCCATCTGCTTGAACTAAAGTAACACGGGCTTGTACTATTTGACCTGGGATTAGTGGTGCATGTAATTCTTTGTTTGGTATCATTGCAGAATATCGATTATCAACTGCAACAAAAGCTCCAAAGGCCGGAATGATTTCATACACAATACCTGTTACTTTATCATCTTTTTGATAGTCAGAATCCGTTGAGAGCTTTTCATAGATTTTCATAGTGGCGCAAAGACGCTTGGACTTATCAATGTATAAGCTAACTAGTACCTGATCGCCTTGTGTTAATTCTCTTGTTTGTTCTTTGAATGGTAGGAATAAATCCTTAGCGATTCCCCAGTCAAGGAAAGCACCAATATCAGTCACTTCTTTGACTTTTAGTACATTTAATTCCCCTAATTGTAGTGTTGGTTCTATACAGGTTGCAATGGGACGATCTTCGGAATCCTTGTAAACAAAAACTTCAATTTTATCTCCGATTTTTGTATGTTCTGGAACCTGGCTTTTTGGCAATAATATGGTTTCATCTTTTTTGGCTTCGTCGCTTGGGTCATAGAGGTATACACCAAATTCCGTTGTTTTAATAACCTCTAACGTTTGTTTTTTTCCTAATTGAATCATTGATAATCCTTTCTTATTCTTATGGATGGTTTTTTATCGCTACTTATAAAATTGAACGATAGCATAAGGTTTTTCTTCTTTATTTGCTAGTAAAATCGTTGTCTTGTCTTGTTCAATATGAAGCAGAGGATAAATCATATCTCCAAGAAGTGCTGGTCTTTTATATTCTGCACATACTTCTCGTACCGTAAAATCATTCGGAAGAAGGTCATGTGCAAAACGTATATATTCTCCATTATTCACATGTTCAAACATATCCAAAGAGGAGACTTGTACTGAAAATGGTTCTACTTTGGTAAAGGTAGAAGGAATTAGAAGCTTTCGATTGGCGTATTCCATTGGATATGGAGGCTCTATGGTATAGGCCTTCTTATCTTCCTCTTGTATTTTTGTAGGATGCTGTGTTTTGGTATCAATCAAAGCCCAGATGGAATTCGCATAAGCGATGGTATTCTTTTGCTCATCCTGCATCATAAAATTTCGATAGCCATACATACTTATGAATTCATAAGGCCATGTGCTAATTGTAATTTTCTCATTTACCTTAGGATATCGAGTAATAATTAATTGCCACGAGCACATCAACCATGCCCGGTTCGTTTGATTTAAAAAGTCCATACCTGCATGAACTGCTTCCGAATGAAAATTACTGCAATCTTGAAAATAGTTGATAATGGTTGAGGGTGTTAGTTGTTTTTTATGATCTGTTTCACTATATCGAACCACACTATCAAAACTAAACATAGCTTTTCCTCCGTACATAATAGCATTGTTTTTATTATATCATGTTTTTGAATAAATAAAAATGAAAATATACATAACAGAGGAAAGTAGATTAGTAGTTGAATTATGAACCTATGTGAATTACAATAAACACAATCGATGTTAGAAATCGTATCAAAAACATAGACTAGGAAAGGAGGAATAGTTATGAGAAGATATCGGGAAAATAACTGGGTATTTCTAATTACCATCATAACTGTAATGTTTGCAGGCTTTATACCGTTTGGAGCATATGTCCGTAACTTCGGTTTGTTACTAGTAATATCCCAACTAATCATTGCATTGCCTTCAATAATCTATTTGTATGTAACGAGACAGAATGTTAGAGAAAAGATTGGATTTCGGAAGGTCTCATTGGTTAATATATTATTGTTAGCTTTATTTGCATATTGTCTCTCGCCAGTTATGACCTTTATTAATGCCCTTTCAAGACTTTTTGTAAAAGATGTTATAACCAATACAATGGCTAGTGTTGCGCAGGAGAATTCCTTTCTTGTCTCGCTTTTTTTCATTGCAGTGATTCCAGCTGTCTTTGAAGAAGGGGTCTATCGAGGAATCTTTTATCAGGAATATCGAAAAGTAAATCCTTTGAAGGCAATTTTATTAAGTGCGTTACTTTTTGGATTAATGCATGGCAACCTGAATCAGTTTTCTTATGCCTTCTGTATGGGACTTATTTTTGCTCTTGTAATTGAGGCAACAGATTCCATTCTTTCTGCGATGGTGATACATTTCTTAATCAATGGTTTTTCTGTGGTATTGCTTTATGTACTTCCGTTGCTAAGTGAGAATTATGAACAGCTATTAAGTAGTGCAGATGAAACACTTACTATGGATATTAGTTACGTTTTAATCACTTATGGAATTCGTGCTCTCATTTTTGGTGTCGTTGGATTTTTTATATTAAAACGAATTGCTCAAAATTGTAATCGCTGGGAGTATATGAAGCAGTTATTCACTAGAAAGAAGGCAGAAGGTAAAGTTAGCAAGGAGAGTTTAGTAACAACTCCACTCATTATTGCAATTGGTATCTGTATCGTAAATATCATCGCACAGGAGTTTTTGTAAGGTTGTGGGAACAAGATAACATGTATCTGGGGCTATGCTTTGATAGCCCCAGATACATGTTATAATACTTCACTAAATCTGAATATCAATTGCTTGACCTAGGTGTGGTTGAACAGATTGTTCCATCATCTTAATCATACCCTCACTGGCTTGTTCAAGCATATCCATATTCATTGATAGTACCGCAGTATTCACCTGTGTCATTAAATTAGCTTGACTTGTAGCCATTGATAATGCTGCAATGTCCATGAATTCACCACCTTTACTTCTTATACCATGTAGTATGCTATAAATTAGTATGGAAACACTATTAAGGATAACTTCCTTGCATAGGATACAGGTAATATAAGTATCGGTGAATAGGAATAAAAAATGAAGTGAAGATTGAATTAGGAGGAAAATAAAATGGATCAAAAGTTATATGATGTAGTAATTGTTGGGTCAGGCCCGGCAGGATTGACAGCAGCTATATATGCTGCTCGTGCAGAATTATCCACACTTGTGATTGAAAAAGAACCTATGAGCGGTGGGCAGATTATCAATACCTATGAAGTTGATAATTATCCAGGGTTACCTGGCTTATCTGGCTTTGATATGAGTGTCAAATTCCGTGAACACTGCGATAAGTTAGGGGTTGAACATAAGAATGGCGAGGTTTCTAAGATGTCCTTAACAGGAAAAGTCAAGGAAATTGTACTTACAAGTGGTGAGATGATTCAATCCAAAACGGTAATATTAGCGATGGGTGCAAAATACCGCAAACTTGGTGCACCAGGGGAGGAAAAATTCTCAGGTATGGGAGTTTCCTATTGTGCAACTTGTGATGGTGCATTTTTCAGAAATCGTGAAACTGCTGTGATTGGTGGTGGAGATGTAGCAGTAGAAGATGCAATCTTTTTAGCAAGAGGCTGTAAAAAGGTTTATGTGATTCATCGAAGAGATGAATTCCGTGCAGCGAAAACCTTAAGTAGTAGTTTGATGAAGCTTGATAATGTCGAAATTGTATGGAATCACGTTGTTACTGAAATTCAAGGAGAAGATATGGTGACGGGTATTGTGATTGAAGATGTGAACACCAAAGAGCAAAAGACAATTTCACTCAATGGTGTATTCATAGCGGTAGGAACAATACCAAATACAGAAATCGTTCCAGAAGAGTTAGAACTTGATAAAGGAGGCTATATCATTGCAGATGAAACCTGCAAGACCAATATTCCTGGCGTCTTTGCAGCCGGTGATGTGCGTACAAAGCAGCTTCGCCAGATTATAACAGCTGCATCGGATGGAGCAAATGCCATTACTAGCGTGGAACACTATCTAGTGCAAGAATAATTAACTTACTTTTTTGTGACAAGATAAAAAGTAGACGCACGACAAAAGTCACACAATAATATCTGAAAATTGTCTTAAAATATAGAAAATAAAGAAAATGTTGGAAGAAGAAAATAGCTATTGACAATCCAAACTTTAGTGAATATGCACAAATGGATATAGAAAAATGGTAAAAAATGTATATTGAAAAATATGGTAAAATATGGAACTCAATAGTTATCCACAATTAAGAACGCAGATTTTATTTCATTTCGGAGTTATACACTGAGTTATCCACATTATCCACAATTGTTTTCCACGGTGTGAATGACTATTTTTCGTGTCAAGAACGAATGTGTGTTTTGTATGGTATGTAAAAATGAACAATCCGACGTCTTTTTTGAAGATATATACTTGACAAGGTTATTGTCGGATAAAAGCACATGATTTTTCAAAATATGTTAGAAAATTGTCGAAAAGAATAAATAGAGAAAGTAATTTAGAAAATGTTGTAAATTACAATTTGTTTCTATGACAGCATCTGACAATGTTACTTCGAATACGAAGAATCAATTTAGAAAAGCTTGTGAATAAAACTCGAATGTGGTATAATAAGGATAACATATCAAAGGGGATAGATACTTTTCTAAGATATGTTTGAATATCAGACGATAAGGAGTTGGACAATATGCGTTATATAATTAGCGGTAAAAACATCGACGTCACAGAAGGTTTAAAGGGTGCAATTTATGAGAAGATTGGTAAACTTGAAAGATACTTTACACCTGAAACTGAAGTACATGTTACCTTAAGCGTTGAAAAAGATAGACAAAAAATCGAAATTACAATTCCTATGAAGGGCAATATTGTGAGAGCAGAACAAGTAAGTTCTGATATGTATGCCTCCATTGACTTAGTGGAAGAGATTATTGAAAGACAATTAAGAAAGTATAAGAATAAACTTATTGATATGAAACAGTCTGCATCTAACTTTAATCAAGCATTTATTGATGACGAGATTCAAGAAGATGACGAAATCAATATCACGCGTGTTAAAAAGTTTGCTATGAAGCCTATGGATGCAGAAGAAGCTTGTGTACAAATGGAATTAAGTGGTCACAACTTTTACGTGTTCCGTAATGCAGAAACAGATGAAGTCAATGTAGTTTATAAACGTAAAGGAAACACATATGGTCTCATCGAACCAGAGTTTTAGAAATAAATTTTAATGCGAATTAATTGATTGTAAGAGTGGACAAAGCAGACAGGAAAGTACTGATGTGAATGTCCACTCTTTTTTTGAAGTATCATAGATATTATTCCTGAGATTTTTAAAGCACACTATGTTCCATTAGAATTTTGCTACAACTGATGAAAAATTGATAAAAAATGTTTGGGATACATTTACAAACAAGAAAATGTAGTTGAATAGTCCGTTTGTAAATGTTACAATATGCATTATAGGATTTTTGACCGTAAGACTATAAATGCATAGTTTAGTAGGAATAGAAGGAAAGTTAGGAGTGAAACGTAGATGGGATTAATTAAGAAGCTGTTTGGAACCCACAGCGAAAGAGAAATTAAAATTATTAAGCCATTGGCTGATAAAATTGAAGCTTTAGAGCCAACAATTGAGAAATTGTCTGATGACGAATTAAGAAATAAGACAATTGAATTTCGTAATCGCTTAAAAAATGGTGAAACGTTAGATGATTTATTAGTTGAGGCTTATGCTGTCGTTCGTGAAGCAGCAAAGAGAACATTAGGACAAAGAGCATTCTATGTTCAGTTGGTTGGTGCCATTATTCTTCACCAAGGACGTATCGCAGAGATGAAAACTGGTGAAGGTAAAACTTTAGTTTCTGCGTTTCCAGCATACCTTAATGCACTAGAAGGTAAGGGTGTTCATATCGTTACGGTAAATGACTACCTTGCAAAACGTGACTCTGAGGAAATGGGTAAGATACATCAGTTCTTAGGATTAACCGTTGGTTGTATCCTAAACAGCATGGATAATGATGAAAGAAGAAAGGCATATTCCTGTGATATCACTTATGGTACCAACAATGAATATGGGTTCGATTACTTAAGAGATAACATGGTAATCTATAAGGAACAGCTTGTTATGAGAGACCTTCATTTTGCAATTATCGATGAGGTCGACTCAGTATTAATCGATGAAGCTAGAACTCCATTAATTATCTCTGGCCAGAGTGGTAAATCCACTTCCTTATACCAAGCCTGTGATATCCTAGCACGTCAGTTAAATCGTGGTACAGCAAAGGAACTTACCAAGATGGACCTGCTTATGAATGAGGATGAACAAGAAACAGGTGATTTTGTTGTTAATGAAAAGGATAAGAATATTACATTAACAGCAGAAGGTGTTGAGAAGGTCGAAAAGTTCTTCCACTTAGAGAATTTTGCAGATCCTGACAATCTTGAGATTCAGCATAATATTATTCTTGCACTACGTGCTCATTATCTGATGTTTCGAGATAAGGATTATGTTGTTAAGGATGATGAGGTATTAATCGTTGATGACTTTACTGGTCGTATTATGCCAGGTAGAAGATACTCGGATGGTCTTCATCAGGCAATTGAAGCAAAAGAGCATGTAAAGGTGAAAAGAGAAAGTAAAACCCTTGCAACCATTACTTTCCAGAATTTCTTTAATAAATATGTTAAGAAGTGTGGTATGACTGGTACAGCATTAACAGAAGAACAAGAATTTCGTCAGATTTATGGAATGGACGTTGTAGAGGTTCCAACGAATCGTCCAATCGCTCGTATCGATAAAGATGATGCAGTATATCGTACAAAGAAAGGTAAGCTGCAAGCGGTTATTCGTGCAATTGAAGAAGCGCATCAAAAGGGACAGCCAGTATTGGTTGGTACCATTACCATCGAAGCATCGGAAGAAATTAGTGATTTATTAAAGAGAAAAAATATTCCTCACAAAGTTTTAAATGCAAAGTTTCACGAACTTGAAGCTGAAATCATAGCTGATGCAGGTCAAAAGGGTGCAGTTACGATTGCAACAAATATGGCAGGTCGTGGTACCGATATTAAGCTTGGTGAAGGCGTAAAAGAATTAGGTGGTTTAAAGATTATTGGTACGGAGCGTCATGAAGCTCGCCGTATCGACAATCAGCTTCGTGGTCGTGCTGGACGTCAGGGAGATCCAGGTGAATCTCAGTTCTTTATCGCGCTAGAGGACGATTTGATGCGTCTGTTCGGCTCCGAAAGATTAATGAATCTATTCCAGTCTATGGGCTTTGCGGAAGATGAGCAGATTGAGCATAAGATGCTTTCTAGTGCTATTGAACGCGCTCAGAAGAAGATTGAGGATAACAACTTTGGAATTCGTAAGAACTTACTTGAGTATGATAAGGTAAATAATGATCAACGTGAGATTATCTATACAGAAAGAAGAAAAGTACTCAATGGAGAGTCCATGAGAGATTCTATCTTTAAGATGATTACGGATAACATTGAAAACGTTGTGAATGCTAATATTAGTGATGATTCTGTTCCAGAAGAATGGGATTTGAACTCTTTAAATACGGAATTACTTCCAATCATTCCAGTTGAGCCAATTTCTTTATCTAAGGACCAGATGAAGAATATGAAAAAGAATGAATTGATTCATATGTTAAAAGAAGAGGCTGTGAAGTTATATGAAGCGAAGGAAGCTATGTTCCCAGAAAAAGAGCAGATTCGTGAAGTGGAACGTGTAATTCTTCTTCGTGTGATTGACCGTAAATGGATGGATCATATTGATGATATGGATCAGTTACGACAGGGTATTGGTTTGCAAGCTTATGGACAGAAGGATCCATTGACAGAGTTCAAATTTATGGGATTTGATATGTTTGATTCCATGATCAATGCAATTTCTGAGGATACGGTAAAGGCGTTAATGCATATTCGTATTGAACAAAACGTAGAACGTGAGGAAGTTGCGAAAGTAACAGGAACAAATAAGGATGATTCTCTTGCAAAGGTTCCTGTAAAGCGTGCTACAAAGAAGGTACAACCAAATGATCCATGCCCATGTGGTTCTGGCAAGAAATATAAACACTGCTGTGGTAGAAATTAATGTGTTGCAGCTATGAAAGTGGGTGAGATTTGTGGTTCAATTAGATCAGTTTAAATATGAACTGAGTACGTATGAAAAACCTCTTATCGAAGTGGGGGATTCACTTTGACCTCCCTAATAAGAAGTTGAGAATTGAAGAAATAGAAGGAATCATGGAAGAGCCAAACTTTTGGGATTCAACCGAAAAGTCTCAGGCTTACATGAAGGAATTAAAGAACTTAAAAGATATTGTAGAGCATTATCAGAATCTTAAGCAGGCGTATGAGGATATTCAGACGTTGCTTGAGATGGGATATGAAGAGGAAGACCCTGCGATTATTGATGAGATTGAAGAGGAATTAAAAATTTTCATTCAAGACCTAGAAGAGCTAAGGTTAAGCACATTATTATCCGAAACATATGATAAAGATAATGCAATTCTAACGCTTCATGCCGGGGCTGGCGGGACAGAGAGCTGTGACTGGGCAAGCATGCTTGCTCGTATGTACCAACGCTGGGCAGAGAAGAAGGGATATGCTACAGAAATTTTAGACTTTTTGGAAGGTGAAGAAGCAGGTTACAAATCCATCACCTTACAAATCAATGGAATGAATGCTTATGGGCATTTAAAGTCCGAACGAGGTGTTCATCGTCTTGTTCGAATCTCCCCGTTTAATGCGGCTGGTAAACGACAGACATCATTTGTTTCCTGTGATGTTATGCCGGATATTGAAGAGGATTTGGACATTGAGATTAAAGATGAAGACATTCGAATTGATACCTTCCGCTCTTCCGGAGCGGGTGGTCAGAAGGTAAATAAGACATCCTCTGCTATACGTATTACACATTTACCAACTGGAATCGTTGTTCAGTGTCAGAATGAACGTTCTCAGTTTCAGAACAAAGACAAAGCGATGCAGATGCTCAAAGCAAAGTTGTATTTACTCAAACAAGAGGAGAATCAAGCCAAAGAAAGTGGAATTCGAGGGGAAATTCGAGACATAAACTTTGGCAATCAGATTCGTTCCTATGTGTTACAGCCATATACGATGGTGAAAGATCACCGTACCAATGCGGAAGTTGCCAATGCTCCAAGTGTCTTGGATGGCAATATTGATCCTTTCATCAATGCGTATTTGAAGTGGATTAACAGAAGCGAGCAAGTAGACGATTAATCGCACTGCGCCGGAAAGGAAGGTGTTGCATTCGCAACCCGCCGTAGGCATTGTTCATGGAAAACAAGGAGGAGGAAGCAATGGAAGCAACAAAACAGGTAGTATTTAAGTTAGGACAGGAAGAATATGGGCTAGATATTCTTATCGTAAATGCAATTGAAACATATCATGGAGTGGTACCAGTACCGAATGCTCCAGATTATATCCTCGGAATACTGAATCTACGTGGAGAAGTGATTCCAGTGTTTAGTCTTCGTATTAAATTTGGTCTTCCAGAGATTAAGACAAGTACAGAGCAGTTAATCATTACCAAGACGAATGGAATGATGGTTGGTTTCAAGGTTGATGGAGTGGATGGGATCATTGAATTCCAGGCAAAGGAACTAAGTGAAGTACCTAGAATTGTTAAGAGTGAGAAAACAAAATATGCAAAACAGATTGCCAAGAAGGATGGTAAAATGATTATACTTCTTGATCATGATGGAATTCTAAATGACCATGAACAGGCGTCCATACAAGAAGCGCTTGCTCAATAAGTTTTGAATGATCGGAAAAGACATCGTTAGATAAGATATAGGGACATGATTGCAAAGTGAACGCTATCTAGTAATTGTAGTTGATGGCTGTAACTTTGGCAATTATGTCTCTTTTTTTGCAATAAGAAGTAAACGTTAGCTTGTGATCTAAAACCATGATCGAAAAACATGAACCTTGTTTCAGGTGAATATGGTTGAATTATTAGTGGAAATCTAGTGATAGATTAGTAGAATTATATAACCATTTTATTATTGGTAATTAATTAGAAATATGTAAATTATAGTTATAAAAAAATCGAATGTTTGTTCGAAAATTATTGCAAGACATTATTGGGTATGCTATAATGTTAAAAGATTTTATGAACGTTAGAATATATTGGAAAGGTAAAAAGGGATGGACCATTTTAAGTTAGTTTCAGAATTTGCTCCGACTGGAGATCAACCAGAAGCAGTTGCTAATCTAGTGAAGGGTTTTCAGGAAGGGAATCAGTTTGAGACTTTGCTCGGTGTCACAGGCTCTGGAAAGACATTTACGATGGCGAATGTCATACAACAACTGAATCGCCCTACTCTAATCCTTGCACATAATAAAACATTGGCAGCACAGTTATATGGAGAATTCAAGGAATTCTTCCCAGAGAATGCGGTAGAGTATTTTGTTTCTTATTATGATTATTATCAACCAGAAGCTTATGTACCCTCTACCGACACATATATTGAGAAAGATTCATCGATCAATGATGAAATTGATAAACTAAGACATTCAGCAACGGCAGCTTTAACAGAACGCAGAGATGTTATTATCGTTGCTTCCGTTTCTTGTATCTTTGGTTTAGGTAGCCCGGTTGACTATCAGAACATGACATTATCACTTCGTCCTGGGATGGAGAAAGATCGTGATGAAGTCTTAAGACGTCTTGTTGAGATACAATACGATAGGAATGATATGGATTTTAAACGTGGAACCTTCCGTGTGAGAGGAGATGTTGTTGAGATATTTCCAATAAGCTCGGCTGATAAAGCTTACCGGGTTGAGTTTTTTGGGGATGAAATTGATCGTATTACACAGATTGATGTATTGACAGGTGAGATTTTGTGTTCCTTAGAACACATGGTCATTTTCCCTGCATCACACTATGTGGTATCCAAGGATAAGTTAGAGGAAGCGATTAAAAACATAGAAGCTGAGTTGGAGGAAAGAATTCAGTACTTTAAAAGTGAAGACAAGCTCTTAGAAGCTCAGAGAATCTCCGAACGAACCCACTTTGATATAGAGATGCTTCGTGAGACCGGCTTTTGTTCTGGAATTGAGAACTATTCGATGCACTTATCTGGGTTAACACCTGACAGTACTCCACATACTTTGATTGATTATTTTCCAGATGACTTCTTAATTATTGTGGATGAGTCTCACATTACAATACCTCAGGTCAGAGGAATGTATGCTGGAGATCAAGCCAGAAAGTCAACACTCGTGGATTATGGGTTTCGATTACCATCTGCAAAGAATAATCGACCACTTAACTTCACAGAGTTTGAAGATAAGATTAATCAGATGCTATTCGTATCTGCAACTCCGAATGTATATGAGAAAGAGCATGAATTACATCGTGTAGAGCAGATTATTCGACCAACTGGATTGTTGGATCCTAAAGTGGAAGTTCGTCCAGTAGAAGGACAAATTGATGATTTGATTGGTGAAGTGAATAAAGAAACTGCGAATAAGAATAAGGTGTTAATTACAACCTTAACAAAGCGTATGGCCGAGGATTTAACGGACTACATGAGGGAGCTTGGAATTCGTGTGAAGTATTTACATTCTGATATTGATACATTAGAGAGATCAGAGATTATTCGTGATATGCGTATGGATGTATTCGATGTATTGGTTGGTATTAACCTATTAAGAGAAGGCCTTGATATTCCTGAGATCACTCTTGTTGCAATCCTAGATGCAGATAAGGAGGGGTTCTTACGATCTGAAACCTCTTTAATTCAGACGATAGGACGTGCAGCTCGTAATGTGGAAGGGCACGTTATCATGTATGCAGATAAAATCACGGACTCAATGGCAAAAGCGATTGAGGAAACCAATCGTCGACGTAGCATTCAGGATGCCTATAATAAAGCTAATGGGATTACTCCTCAGACCATTCAGAAGAAAGTACGCGAATTAATTAGTATCTCTAAGAAGGTTGCAAAAGAGATGTATGATGTGAAGGACAAAGAAATCGAATCGATGTCTGTAAAAGAGTTAGAAGCAGTGGCGAAGAAGTTGACCAAAGAAATGAATACAGCGGCAGCTGAACTTAACTTCGAACTTGCGGCACAGCTACGTGATAAGTTAATTGAGATTAAAAAACAGCTTACACAAGTATAATAAGAAGCTATTAAGGTGTGAATTCTAGAAAAGCAGAGGATTAGAAGATGACAGATAAGAAACATTACATTAAGATACGTGGAGCCAGAGAGAATAATCTTAAGGGAATTAATGTTGAGATTCCAAGAGATGAGTTTGTCGTGTTGACTGGTTTGAGTGGATCAGGGAAGTCATCTCTTGCGTTTGACACCATTTATGCAGAAGGACAGCGAAGATATATGGAATCCTTGTCATCTTACGCACGACAGTTCTTAGGACAGATGGAAAAGCCGAATGTTGAGAGTATTGAGGGACTTTCTCCTGCGATCTCGATCGATCAAAAATCGACCAATCGCAATCCAAGATCCACGGTTGGTACTGTAACAGAGATTTATGATTATTTTCGTTTGCTATATGCAAGAATCGGTATTCCTCATTGTCCAAAGTGTGGGAAAGAGATTAAGCGTCAGACCATTGATCAAATGGTGGATGAGGTTATGAGATTGCCAGAGGGCACCAAGATACAATTGCTCGCACCAGTAGTCCGTGGACGTAAGGGGGAGCATGCTAAGATTTTTGAGAATGCAAAGAAAAGCGGTTATGTAAGAGTAAGAGTTGATGGGAATCTTTATGAATTAACGGAAGAGATTAAGTTAGAGAAGAATGTGAAGCATAACATTGAGATTATCATTGACCGTCTTGTAGTAAAGGAAGGAATCCAAAAACGTCTCTCTGACTCGATTGAGAGTGTGGTAGAGCTTAGTGATGGACTTTTAATCGTGGATATCATTGGTGGTGAGGAGTTGATGTTCTCTCAGAGTTTCTCCTGTCCAGATTGTGGTATTAGTATGGAGGAGATGGAACCAAGAACCTTCTCGTTTAATAATCCATTTGGTGCTTGTCCAGAATGCCATGGTATTGGGTATAAGATGGAATTTGCTGAGGAATTATTGATTCCAGATCCTACGTTAAGTATTGATGAGGGAGCCATTGCTGTCCCTGGATGGGCTTCCGTTACGGACCAAGGTAGCTATACACGTTGTATTATGGATGCATTAGCAAAAGAGTATAAGTTCTCCTTAAGTACTCCATTTTGTGATTACCCAAAAAAGATACATGATATCATTATGTACGGTACGGAAGGGAAATCAGTGAAAGTACATTATGTCGGTCAACGTGGTGTTGGAGTATATGATGTTGCTTTTGAAGGACTGGTTAAGAATGTTGAGCGTAGATATCGTGAGACTGGCTCGGATTCATCCAAGCAAGAATATGAAACCTATATGAATACCACTCCATGTAAATGCTGTAGAGGTAAGCGTTTAAAACCAGAAGCTCTTGCGGTTACTGTTGGAGATAAGAACATTGCTGACGTTACTGATATGTCGATTCGTAACCTTTCAACCTTTATGGAGAATCTTTCATTAACGCCAATGCAACTTAAGATTGGTGAATTGGTATTAAAGGAAATCAGAGCAAGAATTGGATTCCTAGTAGACGTAGGACTTGAATATCTCACATTATCGCGTGCGACTGGTTCCTTGTCGGGTGGTGAGGCGCAGAGAATTCGTTTGGCAACTCAAATTGGTTCTGGGCTAGTTGGCGTTGCGTATATCTTAGATGAACCAAGTATTGGACTTCACCAGAGAGATAATGATAAATTACTTAAGACATTAATCCACCTAAAGGATCTTGGGAATACCTTGATCGTTGTGGAACATGATGAGGACACGATGTTCGCTGCGGACTATATCGTGGATATCGGTCCGGGGGCTGGAGAACATGGAGGAGAAGTAGTTGCTACTGGTACTGCACAAGAGATTATGGATAATCCAAACTCGATTACAGGTGCGTATTTAAGTGGAAAAATCCAAATCCCTGTTCCAAAGGAGAGAAAAGAGCCAAGTGGTTTCTTAACAATTAAAGGTGCTAAGGAGAATAATTTAAAGAATATTAATGTGGACATACCACTTGGAGTATTTACTTGTATTACAGGAGTTTCTGGATCTGGTAAGAGTTCTCTGATTACTCAGATTCTTTATAAGAGATTAGCGAGAGATTTAAATCGTGCACGTTGTATCCCAGGAAAGCACGATGAGATGATTGGAATTGATCAACTGGATAAGGTGATTAATATAGATCAGTCACCGATTGGCAGAACACCTCGTTCCAATCCAGCCACCTACACGGGAGTATTTGATCAGATTCGTGATTTATTTGCATCTACAGCAGAAGCTAAGATGAAGGGATATAGTAAGGGACGCTTTAGTTTTAATATTAAGGGTGGACGTTGCGAAGCATGTAGCGGTGATGGTATTATCAAGATTGAGATGAATTTCCTACCAGATATCTATGTTCCATGTGAAGTATGTAATGGAAAGCGCTACAATCGAGATACACTGGATGTTCATTACAAAGGCAAATCTATCTTTGATGTATTAAATATGACGGTGGAAGAGGCAGTGAAATTCTTTGAGAATGTTCCTTCCATACGTAGAAAAATTGAGACATTAAATGACGTTGGGCTTTCTTATCTAAAACTTGGACATCCTTCCACCTCTTTATCAGGTGGTGAAGCTCAAAGAATTAAGCTGGCGACGGAGTTAAGTAAGAGAAGTACAGGTAAAACAATTTATATCTTGGATGAGCCAACGACAGGGCTTCACTTTGCAGATGTTCATAAGTTGGTTGAGATTCTACAACGCCTTAAGGATGGTGGTAATACAGTGGTTGTAATCGAGCATAATCTTGATGTAATTAAAACTGCTGATTATCTAATCGATATTGGACCTGAAGGTGGGGATAAGGGTGGTACGGTCGTTGCTACTGGTACACCAGAAGAAGTCGCTAAGAATAAGAAGTCTTATACTGGCATGTATGTGAAGAAGTATTTAGAGAAGTAAATAGAGTAGAAAAAGTACACGAATAGAAATGGCTAAGTTTATTCGTGTACTTTGTTTCTCTAACAACAAAATATTACGTAACACCTATATTACATAGAAGGAGAAGTACATATGGAATATCATTTTTTTGCAATGATGTCTCGAATGAAATATATTGAACGCTGGGCATTGATGAGAAACTCTATTAGCGAAAATATCAGTGAACATTCTCTTGAAGTTAGTATGATTGTTCATGCATTAGCAGTGATTGGACGTAAGAGATTTCAGAAAGACTTAAATAGTGAGAAAGCAGCTGTCATTGCACTTTATCATGACTCAACAGAAATAATCACTGGTGATATGCCTACACCAATTAAGTATTATAATCGTTCCATCAAGGAAGCCTTTCAAGCCATTGAAGATAATGCTGCGAATCAACTTCTTTCTATGCTACCAGAAGATATACGAGAGGAGTATCATAGTCTGTTCTTTCGTGAAGAAAAAGAAGATTATCTGTGGAGGCTGGTGAAAGCAGCAGATAAAATCTCGGCTTTGATTAAATGTATTGAAGAGGGGAAGGCTGGGAATCAGGAATTTGTGCGTGCCAAAGCATCGATTGAAGAAAGTCTTATTAAGATGCAGCTAGAAGAAGTAGAGGTATTTATGAGAGAGTTCCTTCCGTCCTATGAAAAGACCCTGGATGAATTAAATTAAGAAGCGCTATATTCATTTAGTTAACTCATTCGTTTCATTAACCTAGAATTATTCCTCCGATTAAGGTTTATGCTATTAACTGATTATTACATCTATGTAGATTGACTCATGGAACAATATACTAATATCTTCGTCTAATTATTATAAGCGGTGCAACGTGATTACGAAGAGATGATGTTTAGGAGGAGGTTCTATGAGGAAATTCATAGCTATTTTAATCGTTGGAGTAATGGTGATGAGTATATTGGCTGGATGTGGAAGAAGGTCTGAGTCAAAAGTTGCGAACACTGGAACAAAAGCTGACCAAAAAGGGAATAAAAGTTCTCTAACAGAAAGCTCGGTAAAAGAATCTGTATCGGGTGAAATGAATCAAGCATACGATATGGCAACTTCAAATGCGAGTTATGAGCCACAATTCCATGGAGGGTATCTAGCGGAAGGTGAAAGTACAGGAGAATTCAAACTAGAAGAGTTCAATACGGAAGAATATAAGAGCATCAAGGAAAATGGATATGTTTCTGTTGCGTATCAACCACTTTCAACCTTCTCAGCAGACGTGGATACCGCTTCTTATAGTAACGTCAGAAGAATGATACAAAATGGGTACTTTGATGGTGGAGCAGTTCGAACCGAGGAAATGATTAATTATTTTACGTATCAGTATGCAACCCCGAGTTCAGAGGAACCCTTTGCAGTTACTACGGAGTATTCAAAGTGTCCATGGAACCCAGATACTAAATTAATGCTTGTAGGAATTCAGACAGAAAAAATAGATTTCTCAAACACTCCACCAGCTAACCTTGTATTCTTAATTGATGTATCTGGCTCTATGATGGATGATGATAAGCTCCCACTTGTACAAAAGGCATTCAATCTCCTAACAGAGAATCTAACGGAGAAAGACCGAGTGTCAATAGTAACTTATGCATCTGGGGATACCGTTGTTTTAGAAGGTGCCAATGGAATACAAAGAGAAACTGTTATGGAGGCAATCAATAATTTATATGCCTCTGGTTCCACAGCAGGAAGCAAGGGAATTGAGACTGCATATGAGATAGCGCAGAAATATTTTATCCCAAATGGGAATAATCGCGTTATCCTTGCAACCGATGGCGATCTAAATGTTGGATTGACAAGTGAAAGTGAATTAGAAAATCTGATTACTGAGAAAAAAGAAACAGGAATCTATCTTTCGGTATTAGGCTTTGGTACTGGGAATATCAAAGATAACAAGATGGAAGTTCTAGCAGACAAAGGGAATGGAAATTACGCCTACATTGATTCTATTATGGAGGCTAAGAAGGTATTAGTAGATGAGATGGGGGCTACCTTAGTAACAGTTGCATCCGATGTGAAATTCCAGATTGAGTTTAATCCAAACCTTGTCAAAGGCTATCGTTTGCTTGGATATGAGAACCGTATGCTCGCCACAGAGGATTTTGAGGATGATACTAAGGACGCTGGAGAAGTTGGTGCAGGACATTCGGTGACTGTATTGTATGAGATTGTTCCAGTGGATTCTAAGATGGAACTTTCAACAACGGAGTTAAAGTATCAGAATACAACAGAACCAACAATGAATAAGGAGGAGCTATTGACGGTTAGTATTCGTTATAAGAAACCTGGCGAAAGCACCTCGCAGTTAATGCAAACTGTGGTGAATCAAGCTTCTTATGCAAATCAAATGCCAGATAATCTTTGTTTTGCAGCATGTGTAGCTCAATTTTCGATGATGTTACGTGATAGTGAGTATAAAGGAACTGCATCCTATGAGAGCTTAATTGACCAATTAACTAGTGACGTAATTGGTAATGATAGTTATAGAGAAGAATTTAGAAGTTTAGTGGAGTTAGCAAAGAAGTATAAATTTATTGAATAGTCATCTTTGGTATGGTAGTAGTAGGTGATATTATTTTATGGAGAAGTTATTTGATAAGGTAGTAGTATGAAATTGGTTTATAAGGAGTGTCTTCTCATAAGGTAGTATAATAATTTCTGCGGATAATCATCGGATAGGGTATACCGTAGGTTATATTCAAAGAATGTGATTGTGTTATTTTCTTGATGTTTCGTTATGTGATTACTGCATAGTTTAACATTAAGGCTTTATCACAATCACATTCTTTCGTTATGTTATGTAACTGTGTATGATATTGATTAGGTAATAGGTTAAGAAACTGATATCATAGAACCCTATCTTCCATTTAGAATCAGCTCGCATAATTCATTGTAATCGATACCCGCAGTTTTCGCTTCTTGTGGAAGTAAACTGGTTGGAGTCATGCCCGGGAGAGTATTGGCTTCTAAACAGAAAAATTCATTGTTTTCATTGAGTAGAAAATCGATTCTAGAATAAAATCCAAGCTGAAGGCATTCATGTACCTGCAATGCAGTCGCTTGCATTTGCTTAGTTATCGTTTCCTCTAATTTGGCGGGACAGATTTCTGTGGTTGCACCAGCTTGATATTTATTCGAGTAATCATAAAAGCCCTCATTTGGGATAATCTCAATTGGTGGTAAAGTCTTATGATTTAAGATACCAATCGAAAACTCACGACCTGTGATTACTTCTTCAAAGAGGATTCTATTTTCATAGATGCGTGCATAGTCCAATGCTTTCTGTAACTCTTCTTTCGTATGTACAATGGAAACGCCAACACTTGAGCCACAGCTGCATGGTTTAATTACACAAGGAAGAGAGATCGAATTAGCATCAAACTTAGAATCTGTGATATCCATGACGGTCCATTTTGGTGTTGATATGCTAGCTGTTCTCATTATCTTTTTTGAGATGTCTTTGTCCATGGCAAGAAGACTTCCGATATAGCCAGAACCAGTGTAAGAAATACCATAGATATCAAACAAAGCTTGCAACTGTCCATTCTCTCCAACAGAGCCATGAAGCGCAAGAAATACACGATCTGCATACTGACAAATCTGAATTACATTTTTACCGATTAAGGCTTCCCCATTATCAGTCTCGTTTTTTAGTTTTGTAAGATCAGGTTCTTTTGTTGGAACCTGATACTCGTATTGTTGATCTGAATCTCGACTTAAAAATAGTTCTTCGATTGGAACCTTAACTTCTATACCAAGATATAAATCAAGCAATAAAACTTTATGACCATTCTCCATGAGAGCATTGGCGATTAAACTCCCTGAACTTAAGGAGACATCACGTTCAGGACTAAGCCCACCAGCTAAAACAACAATATTCATAGTTACCTCCTTTTCATTTCATAAATCTGAAAACTCTACGGTTTACAGAATTTCATGCACAATTAGGGGGGAGTTACTGAACGAATGTGTTAGTGAAAAAGTCTCTATGTTCCGTTACGCTAAGCGTTACACAGCGTAAAGTCAAATCAAGACTTTTTCACAAACGCATTCGTTATTTACATTGCGTAATTGTGCATGAAATTCATTTAGGTTGTGAGTTTCGCATATTAGTACTACAAAAGTGTTTAAGTTAAAAGAGATTAGGATTAGAGAATGAGGATACCTGTTATTGAACTGAGTTGAGTTTTAGCTAGATGGAGGTATTCATCAATAGTAATCTCTTGTTTATCATACAACTTTATGGTTATAAATAGAAGTAAGAATTATGAAAATTATTTTGAGTGGTGAGATAAAAACTATGTTTTAAGTTTTAGGGAATTGATGTTGGTTTTAGATTTCATTCAATGGTTTGCGTTTACATTGGAGAATACTCTTGAATGATTGTATTAAATGTTGTAAAATGGGTGACATATTAAAAAGTAAGTAAATCAATCGATTGCGAAACTATAGGAGGAAATAATCGTGAACAAGGAAATGGTAATTGTACTCGATTTTGGTGGTCAGTATAATCAGCTGATTGCGAGAAGAGTCAGAGAATGCAATGTTTACTGTGAGATATATTCTTATAAGACTGATCTTGAGAAAATTAAAGCTATGAATCCAAAGGGTATTATCTTAACAGGAGGACCGAATAGCTGTTATGAACCTGATTCACCTACGTATGCCAAAGAGTTATTCGAGTTAGGTGTTCCGGTTTTAGGAATCTGTTATGGTGCTCAGCTGATGTCCCATGTACTTGGTGGGTGTGTAAAAAAAGCAGAAGTTCGTGAATATGGTAAAACTAACGTAATCATTGATTCAGAGTCGAAGATATTTAAAGGTGTAAATAAAGAGACTGTTTGTTGGATGAGTCATTTTGACTATATACATCAGATTGCAGAGGGATTCCAGATTACTGCTCATACAGCAGATTGTCCTGTAGCAGCAGCGGAACATGTAGATAAGAATCTCTATTTAGTTCAATTCCATCCAGAAGTGCTTCATACGCAGGAAGGTACTAAAATGCTTTCTAATTTTGTTTATGAAGTATGCGGTTGCGCTGGAGACTGGAAGATGGATTCCTTTGTTGAAACTTCAATTGTTGCATTACGTGAAAAAATTGGTTCTGGTAAAGTTTTATGTGCTCTTTCTGGTGGTGTAGATTCCTCCGTTGCAGCAGTTATGTTATCTAAAGCAGTTGGGGATCAATTAACATGTGTGTTTGTTGATCATGGTTTACTTCGTAAAAATGAAGGCGACGAAGTGGAAGCTGTATTTGGACCAAAAGGGCCTTACAAATTAAACTTTATTCGTGTCAATGCTCAAGAACGTTTCTATGATAAATTAAAGGGTGTTGAAGAACCAGAGCTTAAGAGAAAGATCATCGGTGAAGAGTTCATCCGTGTCTTTGAAGAAGAAGCAAAGAAAATCGGTACCGTTGATTTCTTAGTACAGGGAACGATTTATCCAGATGTTGTAGAAAGTGGTGTCGGTGGTGAATCGGTAGTGATTAAGTCTCACCACAACGTTGGTGGATTACCTGATTACGTAGATTTTAAAGAAATCGTAGAACCATTACGTGACCTTTTCAAGGATGAGGTACGTAAAGCAGGTCTTGAGCTTGGAATTCCAGAGAATTTAGTGTTCCGTCAACCATTCCCAGGCCCAGGTCTTGGTATCCGTATCATCGGTGAAGTAACTGCTGAAAAAGTAAAGATCGTTCAGGAGGCGGATGCAATTTACCGTGAAGAGATTGCGAACGCAGGATTAGACCGTAGCATTGGTCAGTATTTTGCAGCATTAACAAACATGAGATCCGTTGGTGTTATGGGGGATGAAAGAACCTACGATTATGCAGTTGCACTTCGTGCAGTGAATACAATAGACTTCATGACTGCAGAGTCTGCTGACCTACCATGGGAAGTACTTGCAAAAGTGACAAGTAGAATTGTGAATGAAGTAAAGCATGTGAATAGAGTATTCTATGATTGTACAGGGAAACCACCAGCTACGATTGAGTTCGAATAGGAGCAAGAAATCGAAAAACTCAGTATTTATGTGAGTTTGAGATGCCTTGTAAAATGGTTTGATAACACTTTGCTAAACAAGTTTGTTTAAGATTGGCGAGTGTTTTTGAAGTTAAGTCCAATAGAAAAGGTCTTACTGAACATTATGTTCGGTAGGACCTTTTTTTCGTTCTTTGAGTGGCTTTAATATTCAGGTTCTGTAAAAAAGTACAATCCTCTTTTGATATTTGACCTTCACGAAGTTTGCTTACCCGATCATACCAGGCAGTGAAGTTATCAAAAAGCTGAGGATAGGATGGATTATCAGAGACTTAAGCAGAACGGGAAGAGGCAAGAAAAGCGTATCTCGATGTTCGGAAGGGATTGGGAAATATCCCAATTATATTACAGATGCACTGATTGCCAGTTAGAATTATAATGAATTTAAGAACAGGGGTATGACACGCCTCTGTTTGTTGTGATTAAAGAAATAACATCATGGAATTGCTAGTGGGAGTGTGGTAGAATGGAAGCGATGGAAACTAATAATTTACCTAAGGAGTTGTTCGTAGTTTGGAGGGCAGAAGGTGTACTCATCCAGAAACCAAAAGAGATTAAGATATTTGTAAAGATATGTTAGAAGATATCTTTTTTGAAGACTAACAAGAACATAAAGATTGACTTCTACATGAGTGGAAAACTCAATAGTGAATATGGAGGAGTGAGTTATGGGAGATTTATTTTTTCTTAAGGCTAAAGAGGCATATATAAAAAGTAGAACAGATGAATTAGCGAATGCTATTTGGAATTATAAACATCCAGATGAAGCTATAAACTTCCTGGATAGGGAGTATATTTCATGGAAAAACTCCCTTCCTTTGTTCTTGGATTGTGTTAAGGACGCTGGTTTGGATGAAGTGTATGTTGTTTTTGAAATGAAAACACCTATTAGCAATAAAGCTATTGATGTTTTATTGGTCGGTTATTCGGATAAAGATGAAAATCGTATTTTAATCGTGGAATTGAAACAGTGGAGTAGCATCTATACTAGAAAAGTATATGATCAAAATAAAGTTTATATTCCAGAAACAGGAGAAACAAGAAGGCATCCGTTTAAGCAATTAAATTTATATGCCAATAATTTGAAAAATCATCATTCAGGAGTTCAAAAAGAGGTAGGGGTAAGAATATTATTCGGAAAACTCGCATATTTGCATAATTGCGATAATGTGTTGGCTTTAAAAACAGATAAGTATGCTAAATGGTCTAGTTTTGATGGGTGTGTATTTGGCAAAGGAGATGTTGATAAACAGAAACTTATTAATACACTCCAGAGATGTTTTATTTCAAAGAGCAATCATAGATTGTTAGATATCTTAAGTGATTATGAAGCCGTTATGGGTGATGAGGGCTTAGCGGGACTGAAAAAGGCGTATAGTAATGAAGCTTCGTTAAACATGATGGAAGATCAGCAAAATATTGTTGAATTTATTATTAAACGCTTGAATGTACAAAAAGAAAGTCCTCATAAAGAAATAGTTGTTATATCGGGAGGACCTGGAACAGGGAAAACAATTGTTGGTATTAGATTCATACTTGAATATATCAATATATTCAATGCGGGGAAAAACGATAATAAAGTTATTTTTTGTCTTCCAAAAAGTCAGACTGTTAAGGCTATGTTTGATGCAGCTTGTTCTGTTGATGAAGAATATGAAAAAGAATACTGTTGCTATTTGCAAGAGATAAGTAAGAATCAGAATTTAGTTGTAGTAGATGAGGCTCATCGTATCACGAAATTAGAGGAAACGCTAGATGAAGTATTTGCAAAAGGAACAAATATGATAATTATGTTGCAAGATGACCATCAAATGCTTAGACCAGGAGAGGAAGGTACATTCCAAGCCATTAAAGATTATGCGTTAGGAAAAGGTATTCAGTTTTCACCAATGAATGATGATGAAGAAAAACTTTTAACATTGATTGACGAGAAGAGATGTGACGAAAAATTATTGAATGGCTTAACAAAGCTATTCTTTGATGATTCTACTTCCATAGATGACGATATTGATTGTGTTAGAGTATTTAATAATTTGTCTGACCTCGAAACGTGGAAAAATGAACAAGCGATTGATTCTAAAACGAAATATATATTTCCATTCTGTTGGCAGTGGAAATCAAGGAATACTAAAAGTGCTAATGACATCTTAATTGATGGCTTTTTAAGACAGTGGAATCCGGAAGATACAGATGAGCAAGTTATTTGGTTAAACGATAACGAAGATGACAGAGTGGCATGTATATATACGTCACAAGGACTTGATATGGATAATGTCGCCTTTGTTTGGTGGGATGATTTGGTTTGGGATGAAGTTAACACCAAGTGGACTGGACATATTGAGGTATTAAAAGATCCTGCGTTTAGAGCAATATATGACAATACAGCTCGTTTATGGAAACAAGCGAAATGGGATTGGAATATAAAAGCTAATATTGCTGTCGAAGGTGGATTTTCACTCTCTCAAGATGAGATAGATTTTTTGATAAAGAATACATATTATGTAATGCTATCAAGACCAAGAAAGAAAGTTGGCATATGGTTTAAAAATGAGGTTACAAAGAAACATGTGCTTGACGTTTTAGGGATTGTAGCGGAGTAATTGAGGAGAAGAATTATGGAAAGATTAGAAAAATTATCATTAAGAATAAAGAAGTTTAATGAAGACAGAGAATGGGATCAGTTCCATACCCCATCAAATCTTGCTAAGTCAATTTCTATTGAAGCGAATGAACTTCTTGAGTGTTTTCAGTGGAATGATACTGAGTACGATATGGACAATGTGCTTGAAGAACTTGCAGATGTCACTAATTACTGTCTTCAGATGGCACAGGTTCTAGGTGTAGATATTATCGATGTGGTTAACAAGAAGATGGACGTTACTGAAAAGAAATATCCTATTGATAAAGCAAAGGGTGTATCTACCAAGTACGATAAATTATAAGGGAAGGGTGATTTGATGGCAAAATACTCGATAGTAGAACTATCTATAAAAAATGGTAATCTACTTGGCTTGGATTACTTAAGCAACAATGAGAAAAAAGCATTAGAACTTAACAATGCAATTTACATATATAGAGGAACAAGGTCTAAGAAAGTTTATGTTGGTCAGACGATTCATTTTATAGACAGACACAAGCAGCATTATAATGGAACAGAAGAGAAGTTTAATACGGCAGATTTTGATAAGGTTATTGTTATCTTCTCCGTTCACTTTAATCGTTCTGCACTTGATGATGTTGAAAGCCAATTTATTACATATTTTGCGACAGATAATTCAAAGAAGTCGTCTCAGCTTGTGGCATTTGATAATGACGAGGTTATTAATAGAACCGGAGGAAATAGTGTAAATGAATACGTTGGTAGAGAAGATGTTGCGTCGGATGTAATTCTTCCTGTATGGGAAAAGGAATTATATCCAAGAGGATGGATAAGTACATCCACATTAGAGGAGCTTAGGTCCAAGGAATTGGTTAAATAT
>JAEZKD010000274.1 GCA_023415655.1 Bacillota bacterium
GATTTATATAGGCTAATACTCCCCATGATCAAAATAGTGACCACCATCATAATAAACAGTATAAGAGATAATTTAACACGTAATTTCATTCTTTTCTTCCTCCTTAAGATTGTTATGTGACATATAATGTTCTCTGATTTTGTTTATCGTTTCCGATTCCGGCATTGGTTTACTAAACAGATAGCCTTGGATTTTATTGCATTTATGCTTTATCAGGAAATCAAACTGTTCTTGGGTTTCAACCCCTTCTGCAACTACACACAAAACCATACTTCGTCCCATTTTTACTATAAGGTCAGTAAGAGTCTTTCCTTTTGAAGAAATTGTATCTATAAAAGACTTATCTATTTTTAGAGTAGTAATAGGAAGAAGCTTGAGATAATTCAAGGAAGAATACCCCTTTCCAAAGTCGTCTAGGGCGATGCGTATTCCCCTAGCCCTAAGTATTTTTAGCTTTTTAGCTATTACCTCGTAAGACTCCATTAGAATTGACTCTGTTATTTCCAGTTCAAGCTGTATAGGATTGATATGCACAGCATCGATATTATCAAGTACCATATCTACAAAGTCGTCCTGTATAAGTTGAATCATTGAGATATTAACTGACATACTCAGCCCCTTGTATCCCAATCTCTCTAAGTTATTTAGGAATTGGCAGGCTGTTTTCAATACCCATTCTCCAATTGGTATAATCAAATGAGTTGCCTCAGCTACTCCAATAAAGTCCTGTGGAGATACAAATCCCAAATCTCCGCTTCTCCATCGTATTAACGCTTCAAACCCTGAAATAGTACCTGTTCTAATATCCAACTGTGGTTGATAATACAATTCAAATTCCTTTTTATCCAATGCAGTACGAAGGCTTTTCTCTATCTTGACCCTTCCTGCAATTTCTTCATTCATTGGATCATTATAGAAAACTATTCTGTTTTTCCCGGACTCTTTGGCTTTATACAAAGCTATATCTGCATTTTTTAACAATGAGTCTATTTCTTTTCCATGCTCAGGATATATTGAAATTCCCACGCTTATTGTTGCAAATATGTTAATACTCTCAATTTCAAATAGAGGCTTAAAGGCCTTTAATATAGCAACAGCAGTTCTTTCAATGTATTCTTTTTTATCATAGTTTTCAATCAGAACTATGAATTCGTCCCCTCCAATCCTATAAACAGAGTTATTGACTGTAGTACTATTCAGCAACCTTTCACTGACTTTGGTAAGGAGCATATCTCCAAATCTGTGCCCCATGGCATCATTAACATATTTAAAATTATCTATATCTATATACAGCAATGCATAATTTTTAATCTCATTTTCTCTTTTTAAATAATCTAGCCGTTCCTGAAGTGCAAATCTGTTCTTGAGTCCCGTTAGCTGATCATGATATGCCAAATAAAACAACTTACTCTCATAATCCTTAAGTTCTGTTATATCTGAATGGGAGCCGGCCATTTGAATAATCCTCTTTTCATCATCAAAGGAGGCCTTTCCCCGGGCCAAGAACCATATGTACTTTCCATCCTTTCTTCTGAATCGGTATTCACAATTATAATAAGGGGTGCAGTTGTTCTGATGAAATAGCATCTTCTCCTTCGCCTTTTGTCTATCCTCAGGGTGAATAAAACCTTCCCATCCTTCTTCAGCAGCCTCAATATCATCAATATTGTACCCCGTTATCTCATACCAGCGTTCAGAGAAACTCCTTCTGCCGTCACGTTCCCACCAAATAGCTTCATTGGTTCCTTCTGAAATCAATCTATAAAGTTCTTGACTTTCAAGCAGCTTCTTTTCATTTAAGAGAGTTTGTTGATATTGTTCTTCTAGTTCTGCCTGTTTCTCTTCCAATTGAATATTTGTCTCTTGAAGCTTTTCATTAGCAATGAAAAAAGCGTTGCACGTGTGATTAAATTCTTCTTGTGCAAGGTTTAGTTGCCTGAGCGAGTTATTAATCAAGAGATAAATAATTACACCGGTAATAGAAACATAAAACCAACCCTTTAATAAACTTAAAAAGGATAACATATCCTTATCCTGTACCAAAAAATCCAGCAGCTTGTCCGAAAGCAGTACCCATAATGAACCTATAATCATATAGTTTACAGTAATTCTCAGAGAAATACGGTCTGTTTTTTTATTTAACATATAGCCCCCCTTACACATTACTATCTGACGAATACTTATCTATTCAAATACTTATCTATTCAAATACTTATCTATTCAAAGTAAGAATCCCATAAACAAGGATAAGCTTGTATTATATCTCAATAATACAAGCTTATCCTATAATCCAAAATAGAATTTCTTCAGTTCTTACCCGAATATATTCGGTTTATAAAACCTCCCTATTAAATATCCCTACGATACTGCGAAATAGTCTTTCCGTTGTACTTTCTGAAGATTCTTGCAAAGTATTCAGAATCCTTATAACCCAACATTTCTGCTACTTCATAAGTTTTTGTATCAGAAGCCCTCAATAACAGCTTTGCCCTCTCCATTTTCACAACTGTTAAATACTCTAGAAAGGATATTCCGGTCTTCTGCTTGAAAACTTCACTTAAATAAGTCCGGTTTATAAACAAGTTTTCTGCAACCACTTGAAGGGATAAACCATTATCTACATTATCAAGCACATAATTGCATACTGTCCATACAGTGCCTTTATCTGTAAACCCCAGTTGTAACAAATTGAATATCCGGGTTAATTCCTTGACCTTGAGCATTACAAAATCTATAACTTCTTCATAATCTCCAAACTTTTTGTCAGAAATATCATTTAGACTCGTCTTATAGAAGAACTTCTCAATCCAAGGATTTTCAATGCGTAGACCCTCAAACACTACAAAAATTGCTTTTTTTACAGCTACCTCAAATTTCATGGTGTCATAATCCATATTTGCGGAAATCCTATCTAGTATATGCCTTATTACTGCTTCAGATTCGGATTGCCTGCTCTGTATATGCTGTATAAGTTTTTGTAAATCGTCCTCTTGAAAATAATCTTCAGTCTTCTTATCAAAGACTTCCTCAAGCTTTTTAACCCGTTCTGATTCCTTCTTTTTAGTATTTATGTAATCAAATGCTCTTTTAAGTAGTGCAGACAGCTCATTAACATCAGCGGGTTTAGAAAGGAAATCAAATGCCCCATGAACAATTCCTTGTCTTGCATAGCTAAATTCGCTAAAGTCACTCAGTAGCACAACACACGGACAAAGATTATCCGATACAATACTCTTTAAGAGCTCCAAACCATCAACTTTTGGCATTTTTATATCTGTTATTACAAGGTCAATATGACACTTAGAAAGCTTTATTAGTGCCTCCTCACCATTTCTTGCCTCCTCTACTATTATAAAACCGGTTTCTTCTCCCCATACCGGTAAACGTTTTAATTCAAGGCGTACAATATCCATATCATCTACCAGCATAACCTTATACATTTCACTACCTCCAAAATAAGAACAAAAAAATCAATATACTCTAAAATAAAAACAGAAAATCAATATAATCCAAAGGTAAAATCAAAGCAATCAGTCAATATACGGAATTGTAAAATAAATCGTAGCTCCTACTCCAACCTCCCCTTCAAGCCATACCTTGCCCCCATGCTTTTCAATAATGTTTTTTATGGTTACAAGGCCAATACCTGTGCCTTCATACTCATCACTGGTATGTA
>JAEZKD010000282.1 GCA_023415655.1 Bacillota bacterium
TTCTAGCAGCTAAGATTTTAGCAACTTCAGATCCTGCAATTTTGGATCAATTGAAAGCGTATAAGGAAGAATTAAAAGATGGTGTAGTAAAGAAAAAAGAAAAGCTTGAAAAAGTGGGCTATAAGGAATATTTAAAATAACAAGAGAGGTTATTGTACTTGGTAGGAGACTACACAGAGTACAATAGCCTTTTTTGGTAAAGAGGAAGCTTTGTATTTACTATTAGCTCAATTAATGAAACCAATAAGAAATTGTTAAATCAAAACATAACGACAAACCCTTGAATCTATGTTAGAATAACTTCATAAAAGTGCATATTTTATCGATGAAATATACAATTCTTAGGAGGGTGTCATGGATTATAAGAAAGCAGGAGTCGACATTGAAGCTGGCTATCAAGCAGTGGAGTTAATGAAGAAGCATATTCAAAAAACGATGAGAAGTGAAGTGTTAACAGGAATTGGTGGATTCTCCGGAGCATTCTCAATGGCAGGCTTTCAACATATGGAGGAACCAACCTTAGTATCTGGAACAGATGGTGTTGGGACGAAGTTAAAGCTTGCATTTATCCTTGACAAACACGATACGATAGGTATTGATTGTGTTGCAATGTGTGTCAATGATATAGCATGTGCAGGTGGGGAGCCATTGTTCTTTTTAGATTACATAGCTTGTGGGAAAAATGAACCAGAGAAAATAGCTACGATTGTTAGTGGCGTTGCACAGGGCTGTGTTCTATCCAATGCAGCATTGATTGGTGGAGAAACAGCAGAGATGCCTGGATTTTATCCTGTGGATGAATATGATTTGGCTGGCTTTGCAGTTGGGATTGTAGATCGAAAGAAACTGATCACTGGTGAGAACCTAAGTGAAAAGGATGTTTTAATTGGAATTGCCTCTTCGGGTATTCATTCGAATGGGTACTCCCTCGTTCGTCAGGTATTTGCGATGAATCGAGCAAATTTAGATACCTATTATGAGTCATTAGGAAGTACACTAGGTGAGACGTTATTAACACCAACAAAAATTTATGTCAAGGCTTTGGCAGCATTAAAAAACCAAGGGATTACAGTAAAAGCATGTAGTCACATTACTGGTGGAGGCTTCTATGAGAATATTCCAAGAATGCTAAAGGATGGTGTACATGCAGTGATTCGTAAGGATTCTTATGAGATACCACCAATTTTTGATATGCTAAAAAAGGATGGTAATATCGAGGAGCATATCATGTATAATACATATAATATGGGAATTGGTATGATGATTGCAGTTAAACCAGAAGAGGTTGATGTAGCAATGACAGCAATCAAGGCAGCTGGTGAAATCCCTTACATCGTTGGTGAAATTAAGAACGGTGAGAAAGGGATCAGCCTATGCTAAAAGTAGTAGTCTTAGTATCTGGAGGTGGTACGAATCTTCAGGCAATTCTTGATAGTATCCGTTTGGGGCGTATCACGAACACAGAAATTGTTGGTGTCATAAGCAACAAAAAGGATGCTTATGCATTAACACGTGCAAAGGAGTATGGAATTCCGTCTCGTTGTATATCTTTGAAGGATTATGAGGTACGAGAGCAGTTTAATCAGGCGCTTTTAGATGGAATTAAGGAATATGCACCTGATTTAATCGTGTTAGCTGGATTTCTTGTGATATTACCTGAACTTTTGATTCAGCAATATCGTAATAAGATCATCAACATTCATCCGTCTTTGATTCCATCCTTTTGTGGGAATGGTTATTATGGATTAAAGGTACATGAAGCAGTGCTTGCCCGTGGTAATAAAGTAACAGGAGCAACCGTACATTTTGTAGATGAAGGAACAGATTCTGGACCGATTCTTCTGCAAAAGGCAGTGAATGTCAAAGCAACCGATACACCAGAGTCATTACAGAAGAGGGTGATGGAGGAAGCAGAATGGTTGATTCTTCCTCAAGCCATTGATGCAATTGCTAATCAGAGAGTGCAGTTGAAAGATAATATAGCGACAGTATTTTAGGAGGCTTAGATGAAAGTACTTATTGTTGGAGGTGGCGGGAGAGAACATGCCATCGCAAGAAGTGTAGCAAAAAGTAAACGAGTAGATAAAATCTATTGTGCTCCAGGCAATGCGGGAATTGAGGAATTGGCAGAGTGTTTGCCCATCACAGCAATGGAGTTTGATAAGTTAGCTGATTTTGCTAACAAGGAACAGATTGACTTAACCATCATCGGTATGGATGATCCACTTGTGGGTGGAATTGTGGACGTGTTTGAAGCAAGAGGTTTGCGTGTGTTTGGACCTAGAAAGAATGCAGCAATCATTGAGGGCTCTAAGGCTTTTTCCAAGGATTTGATGAAGAAATATCAGATTCCAACCGCAGGCTATGAAACATTTGACGATGCACAGGAAGCACTAGCATATCTGCAGAAAGCACAGTATCCAATCGTACTAAAAGCGGATGGCTTAGCACTTGGTAAAGGTGTATTGATCTGTAAGGACTATAAGGAAGCAGTTCAAGGTGTGAAGGATATTATGATAGAAAAGCACTTTGGTTTAGCGGGAGAACGACTAGTCATTGAAGAATTCATGACAGGAAGAGAGGTTTCTGTACTGGCGTTTTGTGATGGAGAAACCATTCAACCAATGACAAGTGCTCAAGATCATAAACGTGCAAAGGATGGGGATCAAGGACTAAATACTGGTGGCATGGGTACCTTCTCACCAAGCCCTTTTTATACCACAGAGGTTGATGAATTCTGTAAGAAATACGTATATCAACCAACGATGGATGCGATGAAAGCAGAAGGGAGACCATTCGTAGGAATCTTGTTTTTTGGGTTAATGTTGACAGAACAAGGACCTAAGGTATTAGAATACAATGCTCGTTTTGGAGACCCTGAGGCTCAGGTCGTACTCCCACGTATGAAGACAGACATTATTGATGTAATGGAAGCGTGTATCGATGGGAAGTTAGCTTCAATTCCACTTGAGTTTGAAGAGAATGCGGCAGTCTGTGTTGTACTTGCTTCTAAAGGGTATCCTGCAAGCTATGAGAAGGGTTATCTAATTCATGGGTTAGAAGCATTCGAAGATAAGTCGGATTATTATGTATTCCATGCTGGAACCAAGCGAACGTTAGAAGGAATTGTAACCAATGGAGGAAGGGTGCTTGGTGTCACTGCAGTCGGAGCAACCTTAAAGGAAGCTAGACAAAAGGCATACGAAGCTACGAATTGGATCGAATACGATAACAAATACAAAAGAAATGATATTGGAAAAGCAATCATGGAAGGTTAATTCATAAGGGTTGTTGCATATTTCGATGAACTATCTTATATTACCTCATATTACCGTAGCTAATCTACAAAATATGATGTATAATGAGTCGAATTTGAATAATGCGACGGCCTTTTTTATGTGTAGAAATACAGATTACAACCTTATTTTCAAAAGGGCCTGCCACATAACTGCCATATTCGAAAGATAAGATAGAAAACAGTCAATGAAATATAAGGAAAAATGTCAAAAAGGCTAAGAATGTACGAAATGAGGTTGTTGAATGAAGCTTAGGGAAAGAGAAAAGCGAATCATTATTTTATTGTTATGCATCTGTTTGATCATTCCGGGTGTAATGTTTGGAAACGTAAATTATGCTCGTGCAGCAACGAAAGGTATTTGTACTGCGACTTCTTCGCTCAATGTTCGAACTGGTCCTGGGACTACCTATGAACAGGTGATGGTAGATAACGTAGCAGTTACGTTAAAACCAAATCAAGAAGTGGTTATCCTTGATCAAGAGGGTGACTGGTATAAAATTAGTGGTACCTTTAATGGAAAAGAGTTTGAGGGGTATTCCATCAAAACCTACATTAAAGATACAAAGGAAGTAGTTTCTACGACTGGAACTACAACAACGACAAAGACTACGTATCAAATGAAAATCAAAGGCAAAATCACAGCAAATGAGTTAAATGTTCGTTCAAAAGCTGGTGCAAATTACGAAAAGCTTGGAACACTCGTAAAAGCAGATCTTGTTACTGTGATTGGAGACGAATTCAATGGAGCTGATCGTTGGTACCAAATCAAAGCAACGATCAATAAAAAATCAGTAACAGGCTATGTACTTGCAAAGTATGTTGAATTCCAATTACAAAATGGTTTTTATGGTAAAGTAAATACAAAGAGTATAACGCTAGCTAAGGAAGCTGGAGCCAATCAAGCAGCGGTAACATATTCCTCTGGTAAAAAAGTAAACTTATCAGATGGCCGTTTGGTATGGATTCAAGGAGAAAAAACGGTGAATGGAATCAAGTATCTAAAGATTCGAGTAACGATTAACAAAGTTGCTTACTATGGTTATGTGGAAGCAAATTCGATTCAACTACTTGGAATTAAGACGACTACTACATCAACCACTACGCCAACACCGACTCCGACGGCGACACCAACGCCAACGCCGACACCGAGTGTATCGCAAACACATATCATCAATCTTCCTGCTAAGGTGACAGCAACAAGTCTAAATATACGAAGTAATGCATCTACTTCAAGTCAAAAGGTAGGAGCAGTAACCAAAGGGACCTCAGTGACAGTACTGACCGAAAAGTTTAATGGTTCTGAGAAATGGTATCAGGTGAGAACGAAGATAAATGGGAAAACAGTAACTGGTTATGCCCATAGTGACTATGTACAATTCACCTTTGGAACTGGTTTCTATGCAAAAGTATCAGCTAATTCAATCACCTATAAAGAAACTGCATCAACCTCAGCTAAAGATCTTAAGACAAATGAGAATGTCGTTATAACTCGTAAAAAAGGAACCTATGTGTGGGTATCGGAAGAAAAAACCGTAAGTAATATCAAATGGTTCCGTGTGAGCTATCAGAAAAATGGAGTGGTTTATTATGGTTATGTAAAGGCAAATGATGTGAGTGTCATTGGTAAGAAAAAGGATGTGACGGCAACGCCAACACCAACCACAACGCCAGTGCCAACCGCAACCCCAACGCCTACGGCAACCATAGCACCAACCATGACACCATCTGGTACACCAACACCAACATTAACACCAACCCCAACACCTGGCACAAAGCTATATACTGCTTCTGCTAAGATTATTAATACCTCTGGTATGGGTGTAAAAGAAAAGCCTGGATACTCAAGTGATTTTGTTAAGAATTCGAATGGTTATCCTATTATCTTAATCAGTGATTTTGCAGTTACGGTTCATGGGGAATACCTTGCAGATAATATCATCTGGTATCATATCAGCTTTTTATATGGTGATGTTAATTATGCTGGATATGTAAGTCAAGGCTATATTGATGTTGATGAAAGCACTATTGTAGAGGGTGGAACAGGTCCAGTAGTAACACCAGTTGTGACACCAACACCAGCGCCTTCGGTTATGGACTTTGAAGCCTCCCTTACAGCACAGGGCTTCCCAGAAAGCTATAAGGCATACCTTCGTGTATTACACGAAAAGTATCCAAACTGGCAGTTTGAAGCCTACCATACAGGACTTGATTGGAATAGTGTAATTCAAAATCAGAGTGTTGCAGGTAAGAACCTAATTCCAAATTCAAAGTCAATTGAGTGGAAGTCACTTGAAACAGGAGCGTATAATTGGAAAACAGATAGCTTTATCGTATATGATGGTTCTACTTGGGTGACAGCTTCCAAAGAAGCCATTGCATATTATATGGATCCAAGAAACTTCTTAACGGAAAATGGTATTTTCCAATTCGAATTATTAAGCTATAAAGATACGTATCAGAATCTTGCAGGTGTTGAGAATATATTAAAGAATACACCAATGTATCAGACTGCTTATACCTATACAGATACGGATGGAACGACAAAGTCAATTACGTATGGAGAAACCTTCCTAGCAGCAGCTTTGTATTCCGGAGTTAGCCCATACCACTTGGCATCTAGAGTAAAACAAGAAGTAGTTACCGGTGCAAACTCATTCAGTAACAGTGTATCGGGTACAGTAAGTGGATTTGAAGGTCTTTATAACTTTTACAACATTGGAGCTTATCACTCTACAGTTGCTGGTGGTGCAATCGCAAATGGATTAAAATATGCGAAAAACGGTAGTACCTCCAATCCAGCGTTAAATGCAGCATCCTTAATCCCATGGAGCAATCGATATCGCTCCATCGTTGGTGGTGCTTACATCATTGGTAGTACGTATATCAATCGCGGACAGAATACCATTTATCTGCAAAAGTTTAATGTGACTCCTACAAGTACACATTCCCATCAGTATATGGCTAATGTAGAGGCACCATATTCGGAGGCAAAGAAGGTGTTTGCTGGATATGCTCAGGTAAGTGAATTACCAATCGTATTCTCGATTCCAGTGTATACGAACATGCCAGAGACCCCTTGCTCAGTACCAGCGCCAAAACTGAATCCAAACAATTATTTAAAGACATTAACAGTTACCGATGCCTTTAATAATCAGGTTGCATTAACACCAACCTTTGATATTCTAAATACAAATGAATTCTCCATTGTTTTGGACAATTCTCAAACCTTTGTTACAGTATCAGGAAGCTGTGTAAGCTCAAAAGCAGTTGTTACTGGAACTGGAACGTATAATTTAAATGTAGGTTTAAATGAAATTAAAATATCAGTAATTGCACAGAACGGGGATCTTCGTGAATATAAGATTAATATTATTCGTGAAGGCTAATGAACAACCTTATCTGGAGGTAAAATGAATCAAAAACGCAGGTATTTAAACCATGTAGTGTTATTCATGCTATTCGTACTTGTCTTTGCTTTTGCAAGCTTTCTTAATTCTAAGAAAGCTGCAGCGGCAAGTGCAACCGTTGGGTTCTCAACAGAATCAAGCGATGTTACAGTCAATGATAAAGTCACAATCTTCTTAAATGTAAATACGGATGTAACGTTAGGAGACTTTGAATGTAATATCATGTATGATTCTACCATATTAAAGTTTGTCGAGGGACCTCCCTGTGTCTCTGGTGGGGATGGAATGCTTCGTGTCGATGACATTGATGCTTCTAGCTCGTGGACAACCAGAACCTACGTGTTAACATTTGAGGCAATTGGCTTTGGAAATTGTGAATTAAGCTTTGCATATCCTCCAATTGCTTATGAATATGAATCCAACAATGCAATGTCGGTTTCAGCAAGTTCGTATCGTTTTAGTGTGGATGCACCACCAACGGCTTCCACGAATACGAATTTGAGTGCAATCCGTATCAGTCCATCTACTTTGACACCAAGCTTTGACTCTTCAGTTACGGAATATAGTGCAATTGTTGATAGTACGGTATCAAAGCTCATTATGAGTGCGACGGCAGCTGATTCCAAAGCCACGGTCTCAGTGGAAGGAAATCAAGATTTTGTTCTTGGAACGAATGAGGTTGTTATCACAGTTACAGCAGAATCTGGAGAACAAAAGAAGTATACGATTCATGTATTAAAAGAAGATATTATTACAATAGAACCTACACCAGCAGTCAATGAACCAGTAACGTTTGGGGCTGTGAATCAAAATGGAGTAGTTACGATTAGTGGAACCTATAAATATACAGTAGTTGCAGAAAGCGATCATATCACAATTCCAGAAGGTTATGTAAAGACTACAATTAAAGTGGATGGACACTCAATTCCTGTATATCAATTAAAGGATTATGTAGAAGACGATTATCTATTAATAATTTTAAAAAATCAATTTGAACAAACCAATCTATACCGTTTTGATCGATTTGAAAAAACCATTCAACGATTTACTGGTGAGCGAGTGGTTGTAAAAGAAAATACTCAAGATGTTGAGTATGAGCTGAATAAATTGAAGAAAAGCTATGAACAAAAAGTTGGGACTAAGAACTTAATCATTGTTATATTAATTGCTTTTAGTGTCATACTTGTAATAGGAATTATTACATTATTTCTGAAATTGAAGAATCATCAGGAAGATGATTGGATTTGATAAGGAAAGAGGCTGTTGTATATTCACAGCCTCTTTTTTTTAATTCCAATGTATGGAGCGATTCGTTCCTCTACTTGACGAACGAGTGAAAGGTTGTTATACTATTTGTATAACAAATATAACGAAATGACATTATGATAGAATAGAAGTTAAGATACGGAGGTGCAGCTCGTGTTTGTATCAATCGATTTTAATAGTGATGAAGCAATCTATGTGCAGCTTAGAAATCAAATCATCCTTGGAATTGCTACTTCTGAGATTCGTGAGGGTGATAATCTTCCCTCTGTTCGAGAATTAGCTGAAAACATTGGAATTAATATGCACACAGTGAACAAAGCCTACACTATATTAAAACAAGAGGGCTATGTGAAGCTTGATCGCAGAAGAGGTGCAGTCGTAGCACTTGATTATAATAAAATTCATGCAATAGAGACCTTAAAGATGCAGATGCGTTTAATTCTTGCCGAAGCTATCTGCAAGAATATTAGCTATGAAGAGATTCATGAGATAATGGATGAAATTATTCATGAGTTCTCTTGTGATACCAAATAGGAGGATGCCTATGTTATGTGATGTATGTAAAAAGAAGCAAGCAAAAATCTACTATACAGAAATTATCAATGGAAAAATGACAGAACAGCATATGTGTGAAGAATGTGCAGCAAAACAAAGTACCTTCCAAGCACTTAATTCCATTGCTCAAGATAGATTGAATTTACCAGGAATGATCTTAGGAATCATTGATAATCAGAAAAAGGAAGAAGCAGATGCTACGTTGTTAACATGTAAGCGTTGTGGTCTGACTTATGAAGAATTTACAAAAGAAGGATATTTTGGATGTGAAGAATGCTATAAGAGCTTTGGAAAAGTGTTGAACAAGAATTTACGAAGCATCCATGGAGCGGATCACCACACTGGGAAAATACCAAAGGGTTATGTAAGTGAGGCACAACGACTCTTAAACGAGCTTCCGGAAAGCGAAAAATTATCAATACAATTACAACAAGCGATCGAACAGGAAGAATATGAAGAAGCAGCAAGATTAAGGGATCGAATCAAAGAATTAAAGAAAGGTACCAAGAATCATGATGCAAAAATGGTATGAACAACAACATATAGAGAATGATGTTTTGATTTCTTGCCGTGTGCGATTGGCAAGAAATATCAAAGGAATGTTATTTTCTAAGCAGATGAAGGAAGATCAAGCAGCTTCCTTAGTAAGCCATGTATTATCACTGACTAAAGAATTAAGTCAAAGAGAAAATGAGGTATTTGTTGGGAGCAATGTGAATACATTGCGTGACATCGATAAAGCTTCTATGGTAGAATGGCATAAGATAAGTAAAGCACTGGCTCAAAAGCAACAGTCAACGGCAGTGCTACTATCGGAAGATGAAAGTGTTAGTGTCATGGTAAATGAAGAGGATCATTTAAGAATTCAGGTAACCTTAGCAGGAATGAATTTATATGGAGCACTAGAAAAGGCCAATCATGTGGATGACTTCTTTCATGAGAAGTGTGGTTATGCATATGATCAAAAATACGGTTATTTGACCAGTGGTGCCACCAATGTAGGTACAGGATTGAAAGCTTCGTATCTTTTGTTCTTACCAGCGCTAAGTATGGCAGGAAAGATGGAACAATTAGCAGAAGATATTAGTAAATATGGGTTAGCGATACGAACCGTATATGGAGAAGGCAATAAGAATTACAGTCATATGTATGAAATTTATAACAAAACCACATTAGGTCGCTCCGAAAGTGAAATCATAGAAAACCTGGATCAGATTACATTGCAGACAATCCAACAGGAAAGAAAGCGTAGAGAATATATACTATCCATATCCTCAGAAGAAATCGAGGACAAAATATACCGTTCTTACGGTGTGTTAAAGTATGCAAAGAAATTAAGTGCTGCAGATAGTCTATTAATGCTATCTCAGATCAAGCTTGGTGCTGACACTTCATTGCTCAACTTTAAAGAAGAGTTCAATGTCGTAAAGACAATGATGGAGATTCTACCTGGCAACCTTCAAAAGAGGGCTGGAAAGCAGATGAGCCGTAATGAGAGAGAACGTTACCGAGCTGCTTATTTGAATAAAGTGCTTCCATCCATCGAGTAAGGATAGAACAGAATTAGAAAGGGAAAACATATGAAAGATCGATTTACAGAAAGTGCACGAGAAGCAATCAGAATTGCGACAGATGTTGCTTTTCGTCTTTCTCATAATTATATTGGTACGGAACACCTTTTGATTGGATTAATTAAAGCAGAAGGGGTTGCCTCTAAAGTACTTGAGGCAAATGGAGTAGAAGTTGAAAAGGTATTAGAATTAGTGAGCCAGCTAATAGCACCAAATTCGCAAATCAAATCGTACGGAGCGAATACCTTCACAAGTCGTGCAGCAAGTATTCTAGAGCAAAGCAGTAAAGAAGCAAAGAAGATGAACTTAGATCAGATTGGTTCCGAACATATCCTGATTGCGCTACTAAAGGAAAGTGACTGCATCGCAGTGCGTTTGTTAAATACATTAGGAGTGAACCTTCAAAAACTATATGTAGATATATTAGCATCCACTGGTATGGATATGAACTCTGCAAAGAATGATTACAATATGGCAAAGGGAAAGAACAAAGGCAAATCCTCGACTCCAACCTTGGACCAGTACAGTCGTAATTTAACGGAATATGCAAAAGAAGGTAAGTTAGATCCAGTTATAGGACGAGAAGAAGAAATAAGCCGTGTCATTCAGATTCTAAGTAGAAGAACTAAGAATAATCCTTGTCTTGTCGGTGAACCTGGTGTAGGTAAAACGGCCATTGCAGAGGGACTTGCGTTAAAGATTGTGGAAGGAGATGTCCCTGATACAATCAAAGATAAACGAGTGATGACTTTAGATTTATCTGGTATGGTTGCTGGTTCCAAATACCGTGGAGAGTTTGAAGAGCGAATTAAGAAAGTGATTGCAGAAGTAATCTATGATGGCAATGTACTGTTATTTTTGGATGAGCTTCACACAATCATCGGAGCTGGTGGTGCAGAAGGTGCGATTGATGCAAGCAACATTCTAAAACCTTCCTTAGCTCGTGGTGAGCTTCAGCTCATTGGTGCTACTACCCGAGAAGAATATCGTAAATACATTGAAAAGGATGCTGCTCTTGAACGAAGATTCCAGCCAGTTGTGGTGGAAGAGCCAAGTGAAGAGGAAGCCATTAAGATACTATACGGACTAAGAGAAAGCTATGAAGCACATCATCATGTAACCATTACAGATGACGCAATCGTAGCAGCAGTAAAGCTATCTAAGCGTTATGTCAATGATCGTTTCCTTCCTGATAAAGCAATCGATGTCATGGATGAAGCTGCTTCTAAGGTACGCTTAAGCACCTTTGTAGACTCACCTAAAATCAAAGAGTTGGAAGCTAAAATTGCATTATTAGAGCAGGAGAAAGAAGCAGCCATCAAAGAGGAAGCTTTTGAACTTGCAAGTGATTTAAAAAAGAAGCAAGATAAGGCAAGAGACATGTTAAACCGTCATAAGATGGAGCATGAGAAAGAGCGAGAGGAGAAACAGCTTTTTGTTACGGAAGAAAGAATTGCAGATGTAATTGCTGGATGGACGAAGATTCCTGTGAAGAAGTTAGAAGAGGAAGAAAGTGAACGTCTTATGAAGCTAGAACAAATACTTCATGAGCGTGTCGTTGGTCAGTCAGAAGCAGTATCTGCAGTTGCGAAAGCAATCCGTAGAGGTAGAGTTGGACTCAAGGATCCAAACCGCCCAATTGGCTCCTTTTTATTCCTTGGACCGACGGGTGTTGGTAAAACAGAGTTATCCAAAGCACTTGCAGAGGCTATGTTTGGGAATGAAAACTCAATGATTCGAGTTGATATGTCAGAATATATGGAGAAGCATAGTGTGTCCAAGATGATTGGATCTCCTCCAGGTTATGTTGGCTATGATGAAGGTGGACAGTTAAGTGAAAAAGTACGCCGTAACCCATATTCTGTGATTCTATTTGATGAAATAGAAAAAGCACATCCAGATGTATTCAATATCTTATTGCAGGTATTGGATGATGGTCATATTACAGATGCTCAAGGAAGAAAAGTTAGCTTTAAGAATACAATCATCATAATGACCTCCAATGCAGGAGCGCAAAGTATTATCTCTCCAAAGAAGCTTGGTTTTGCATCCGTAACTGATGATGCAGCCGACTATAAACGAATGAAAGAGCAAGTAATGGAAGAAGTGAAGAAGGTATTCAAACCAGAATTCATCAACCGAATTGATGAAATCATCGTATTCCATTCCTTAAGCAAAGAAGATATTAAGGATATTGTACGCATTATGCTTCTTGTCATTGAAAAAAGATGTAGTCAACAAATGAAGATTACTCTAAAGATTGACGATAGTGTAGTGAACTTTATTGCAGAAAAGGGCTTTGATGAAAAGTATGGTGCTCGTCCGATTCGTAGAGCAATCCAAACACACATTGAAGATGCCTTAGCAGAAGAGATACTAGAAGGACGTGTTTCTGCAGAAGATACAGTAGCCATCGAATACAAGGAGAACAAGGTCGTTATGACTCCAAAAAAGAAACGACAAAGAAAAGCCAAAACTACAAAAAACTAAACTAAATCTCTAATAAACTACAAATATTTAGTAGCTTTATAAAAAGGTTTATATTATAATAAATCATATAAAATAAAATTTGCAAGGAGCTGTCGCATTCATTACTTGAACGCTCATATACTACAATCTTTGTGACTTCGCTACGGCAGGTAGGATTGTATTTTATACTTTCATCTAAGGTTTGGATAGCTCCCTGGGAAATAACCAGGAGGATAAGGAATATGGCATTGCATGAAGCTTTAATTCGTGAAGAGAATGATGGAACCATAAGCTTTGGAGACTATACATTAGATGTGAAATCCAAAATGTCTGATTTTGAGCATAATGGTGATTTATATAAGGTGAAAACATATTATGAGATAACAAAACTGGAGAAAAACGGTTTGTTTGTCTATGAGTCAGTACCTGGTACTGCAGTACATCATTTCAATCTAACAGATAGAGAAGTTAGTTTTTATGTAAGTGGAAGTGAAGATGCGCAAATCACATTGGAATTAGAAGCAGAAAAAGAGTATAAAATCTTGATTGATGATACCAATGTTGGAAAGATGAAAACAAATCTTGGTGGGAAGCTTGTATTAAGTGTTGAATTAACAACAGAAAGAGATGTATTAGTAAAAGTAGTGAAGTGTTAATTAGATAGAGCTGTTACATATTTGAGTCAAAAGGCTAAAGTATGTAACAGCCTATTATCTTAGATGAGGGAGTAAGTTTTCATGGCAAAAAAGAGTACCGTATTTTTTTGTAAGGAGTGTGGGTTTGAATCCTCCAAATGGGCAGGGCAGTGTCCGGGCTGTAAAACGTGGAATTCCTTTACAGAAGAGCCTGTTGTGAAAAAATCAGTAGTTGCAAAGCAAACGCTTGGAAACTTATCAGAACCTAAATATTTATCGAGTGTTGAACTCAATGAAGAAGAACGAACCATGACTGGAATGAGTGAGTTTGATCGAGTACTGGGAGGAGGCATTGTTACAGGTTCTCTTGTGTTAGTAGGAGGAGACCCAGGAATCGGAAAATCAACGCTTCTTCTTCAAGTATGTAAGCTTCTCTCGGAACAAAAACGGAAAGTACTATATATTTCAGGAGAAGAATCGCTTCGACAAATAAAGATGAGAGCAGAACGCCTTGGAACCTTTACAGGTGATTTGCTGTTATTATCTGAAACGAACCTAGATCACATTCAGTCGTTGGTTGAAAAGGACAAGCCTGAAATTATGGTAGTTGACTCGATTCAGACGATGTATAAGGAAGAGGTAGCGGCCTCTCCAGGTAGTGTGAGTCAGGTTAGAGAATCCACGGGTGCATTAATGCATCTTGCAAAAGGGCTTGGAATTACAATATTCATTGTTGGTCATGTAACGAAGGAAGGGGTAGTCGCAGGACCAAGAGTACTAGAGCATATGGTGGATACTGTGCTCTACTTTGAAGGAGATAATTCTGCAGCATATCGTCTACTTCGTGCCGTGAAAAATCGATTTGGATCCACCAACGAAGTTGGAGTCTTCGAGATGAGAAGCCAAGGACTTTGTGAAGTTGCCAATCCATCTGAGTATATGCTTCAAGGCAAACCAGAAGATGAACCAGGATCTGTGATTGCTTCCTCTGTGGAGGGGACAAGAACGATGCTAGTTGAAGTACAAGCACTGGTATGTCAGACTTACTATAACATGCCAAGAAGAACCTCTGCGGGTACGGATTATAACAGAGTGAACTTGTTAATGGCTGTGTTAGAAAAGAGACTTGGAATTCAAATGGCTTCCTGTGATGCTTATGTCAATGTAGCAGGTGGAATGAAAATTAATGAACCGGCACTTGATCTAGCAATCGTAACGGCTATTTTGTCATCATATCGCAATAAAGCACTCAACAGTAAAACAATTGTATTTGGGGAAGTTGGATTAACTGGCGAGGTGCGAGCGGTAAGTATGGCGCAACAACGTGTATTGGATGCGAAGAAGATGGGATATGAGGTTTGCATTTTACCACAGGTAAATAAAGAAAATATTGCAATCAATGGAATCAAGTTGATTGGATTAAAGAATATAAGAGAATTAAATTCATTACTGCACGAATAAAAGTGGGGGAGGATTACCATGCAGCAAGAAGAGCTAACAAACTTATGTAAAGAGCTATTAAATTCTCAAGAGCTGGTTGAGAAAGTATCATTTGATATGATCAACCAGCATGATAAAGTTGCAAATCTTATCTCAGGTCTTGCAATGGAATTGGATCATATGATGTGCAAGCTAGAAGCCATGAGTTATATGATTGAGGAAACTGTCGAGACCTTGCGCCAAAAGCAATTATTAGAGGAAGAGAGCAATGTACGCAATTTTTCTGATTCCTTAGAAGAACAAGGAGTACATCTAATTCAGGTGAGCCAGTTGCTTCAGACCATCCTGGAAGAACAAGCGACTGAGTGTGAAGTCATACATGATTTGGAACTAAAAATTGAAAAACAGCGTGAAATTATAGAAGATGCTCTTTACATAGAAAACTGAAGGGAGGCTGTTGTATAATTTTGATTTAACTCTTATCATCATTATATTTGAATCATCGTATGCGATGCTATAAAATATGATGCATGATGAGTAAAATCAGATTATGCAACAGCTATTTTCATATTGGATGCAGAATCAGATTTGTTCTATTAGTAGAAGGGGATGGGATGAAATGAGTCGAATCATACATAAAATAATAAAACATAAGGTTTTCCTACTGATTGCTGCAGTAGCGCTATTATTGTTAGCAATCGGTTTTCGTGGTTTTAAACTGCTTGTTAAGGTAGGGAATGTGAAATATCTTTATAACTATTCCCACGATACGAAGGGGAGCTTACCTGTTGAGCAGTTTCTTGAGAATAACAAGGGAGCAGATGCTAAGATAGCGAGGGCTTCAAAAACTACCAAACCTTCGTTACTTGACATCACTACAACCATTCAGGTAGATGGTGTTAAGGTCAAAGCGTATCAAAGGAAGGAACCGATTTTCTTTACGGAGGAAGCATTGGATGACTATAGTCATTGGAAGGGAATGATTACTTTTCGTGGAGATTATTGGAGAAATCGACAAGCTTATGGGACGGCAGATATCAAGGCTGAACAATTTGATGAGAATCTGTGGTCTTTTTCCACTGGGAAGGTTTTAAAAAGCAATGGAGTGGACTATTGGTCTGGGAATGGGTGGACTGGACAACCACTTGTAATACAGTGGGATGAAGAAACCAAAGCAGTCATGAACCTTTACGAACAAGCAAAGAACAAAAAGGATCTAGTAGAAGTCATCTATCCAGGCATGGATGGTTGGATTCATTTTCTTGATTTAGACACAGGGAAACCAACAAGAGATGCCATTAATGTTGGGATGACGTTCAAAGGAACCTGCTCTCTATATCCAGGAGAAGCACCGATTCTTGTGCTTGGTTCTGGAGATGCACAAACTGGAATGTTCGGTGAAAGCGTGAGTCCACGTGTATACATATATAGTTTGATTGATGGTGAAAAGTT
>JAEZKD010000314.1 GCA_023415655.1 Bacillota bacterium
TAAGAAGTATTACTGCAATCAATGGAAAGATTACCCATATCAGCTTACTATTCATTACTTTCTTCATCTAAACAAATGCCTCCCCAATCCTCTGCTTTCTAATTATCTTCATATATATAAAATGTAACCTATTTTTCACTATTTTTCTTCCTAGCATTTGCTAAATATTACCTATATATTGCTAAATTAATTGTGTAACACCAATAACGAATCTTCCTTTGCACTTTCAAAGAAAGTTAGGCGAACTAACACCAATGAATTTCACCATAAAATAAAATGGCTCTACATCCCGTGAATAAGCATGATTCAAACAAATCATGCCCCAACACTTGACGTAGAGCCGAAAATGCTGCCCGTTTGCTGGGCAGCATATCAAAATTATTTTTGTTATTTCATTTGTCTTCTTGACGGGAAGCACACCAAAGCACTGGATTTACAGGCTTTCTAATATTATATAATATTATTAATTGCCCATCTGCTTTGCAATCTTCCCAGAGGAAGTTGCATCTACACATTGGATTAGTTGCCCATCTGCTTTGCGAAGTTTTCCTACTTCATACTGTTCAACCATTGATAAACTCTTGCTATTCTTGTTGTATTTTGCTGATTAAGTGAAATCTTGACACAACTTTTTGTGTCCACTTTCTATGTTCGGTTATTGTCTAATTCCTCATTATGACACAGTTTTTCATCGAGTTGTGTCAGGTTATTTTATAGTCTAAGGAACATAGTCAGGCTGCCTATTACAAAGTCATTAAAATATGTTGAACATAACATATTTTCTTTCATGTTAACTCCAGGTATTTCACATTCTTCGAAAGCGGAATACATAAAAATATATCCTTCATTTTATAAACTGTCCGATTGCTTTATTGAGCTCTTCAATTGCTTCATGATCACCAGAATCAACTGCATCCACAATACAATGTTCAATATGATCTTTTAGTATCACTTTTCCAGTATTATTAATTGCGGCTCGGACAGCTGCCAGCTGTACCAAGACTTCTGTACAATCTTTACCTTCTTCAACCATCTTTTTCACCGCCTCTAAATGACCGATTGAACGAGAAATGCGATTAATAATTGCCTTTGTTTGAGTATGAGAATGTTTGTGCGTATGGGGGGTATTGTTATCTTTAGAATGGCTATGTATATGTGTATTATGTTTATCCAAATTAACATGAGTATGTGTATATTGAGACATTTTTCCTCCTTATTACTTACTTATAAGAAATAATCCTTTTCTTCAGTGAAAGTACTTTTTCATTATATCATACACTTTACTATAAATCATTCTAAACCCATAACATGCTATCTGCAATCCTCTAAATGTTGGTAATTCAGCAAACGTTTTCCTCAATTTTTCACTTAAGAGCTGCTCATAGACGAAAAGAATGGTTCTTCTCCATCTGTCAGTTGAATAAATATGCCGAACAAAGAGCTAAATTTTAGAATCGATGAACTATGCTGAACACTCTGGAATACCGAAATTCATTAAATGTGCTTCTCCTTAATGGGAAGTAAATTTTATATTCTATTAATATCCTGTAAGTTTATTACTCTTGTACACACTCTTTGTGCTAATGCCATATTATGAGTGATAATCAACATACCTAGATTTCTTATCTCTGAGATTTCCAACAGCAACTCCCATATTTGTGCCTGAGTAATAACGTCCAGCATCGTTGTTATCTCATCACAAAGCAAAAATTTTGTATCTGGACTAAGAACACGAGCAATACAAAAGCGCTGTAACTCGCCCCCTGATAGTTCTGTGGGCCATCGTGTAAGCCAATCTTTTTCGATTCCCATACGCTCCAGTAATCCGGAGTCTGGCTGCCAGCATTCATTCAATATTTTGTTCATCTTCCAACGTGGATTGACTGCCAGTTCCGGATGCTGATATATCATTTGAATCGGGCAAAATCCTTTTGTCGGAAGCGGTTTTCCAGCAAATAATACCTGTCCTGATGTAGCTTTTTCATAACCAGCCAGAATTTTAACTAATGTACTCTTTCCATATCCAGATGGGGCTACGATTCCTACACGCTCCCCTTCTTTAATTTCAAACGAGACATCTTCCAGAATCCACGGTGATTTATCTGTATACCGAAAACTGATATGTTCCGCTTTAAGTTGCATGTACACACCTCACTTCTCCGTTTCTAATCGTATGCACTGGAATTCTACCACTACAAGCACTTATGCGATTAGGACAACGTTCTGCAAACAAACATCCTTCCGGCAGATCTCCTGCATATGGCTGCGTACCTCCCAACGGTTTAAACTCATTTTGTGGCAATGCATCAATAAAAGCCTTACTATATGGATGACGTAATGCTTCTTTTCCCTTTAGGAAATCCTTTGTAGGTGCAATCTCCATGATTGATCCTGCATAAAATACAGCAATGCGATCAGCCACCTGAAAAGCTAAATCAATATCATGGGTAATCATTAATATTGCTGTACCATTATCAGCCAATTCTCGAAAATGCTTTAATGTTTCCATTGCCATCTCTACATTCAGCCCTGGTGTGGGCTCATCTGCAATGATCAAGTCCGGATTTTCCATAACTGCAGCAGAAATCAGGACTCTTCTTGCCATACCACCAGAAAGCTGAAATGGATATTGATTTCCTGCATCTTCTGACAACTGATAACGACTGAACAATTCCAACTGTTTTTCTTTTGTTCCGTATACACCTATTACCTGTTTGTCTACTTTCATCAGTGGATCCAGATAATCTACGGATTGAGGAATGAAAGATATTTCACGTCCCAGATATTTTTTACAGGCTTTTGCATCCAGTTTTTCTCCTTTATAAGTAATATTTCCTTCTATTATTGCATTCTTTGGAAGAAGATTCAGAATTGCGTGTGCTAAAAGACTTTTACCCGAACCACTAGAACCTACTACTGCTACAATCTCCCCTTCATTTACATCTATGGATAAGGAGTGGATTACTTCCAGTTTTCCTTTCTTAAAGCCTTTTTTGTACATACTGAACGCTAAAACCAGATCTTCTACTTTTAAGATATTTTTTCTATTTTCGCTCTGCATGATTTTCCTCCTGTTTCCTATTCATTTCCGCTGGTCGGATTCCAAAGTTTCTTCAGATTTTCTCCGATCACATCAAACAAGACAACAGCAATCAACAACATCAGGCCAGGAAACACAGCCATCCACCATTTTCCTGTAGTAATATGTTTCATAGCTTCTGATAAAATTACACCTATGGCTGGCATTTCTGCCGGAAGACCAAAGCCAAGGAATGTAATGGATTGCATGAAGCATCCATTAC
>JAEZKD010000008.1 GCA_023415655.1 Bacillota bacterium
TCTTGGTTTGTCTGTCAAATTGAAATTTTACACACCAAATCGATATTCTCTTCCTTCCTTCTCATTCGCCACAAGTCCAAACCTTTCAATAATCATATTCGCAACTTGATCGGGTTCAAGATCTGTAATATCAATTGAACTTCGTGTAATGCTCAAATCATTTCGGTGCATATAAATAGCACTTATTTTATAGGAATCAAAATATACATCCAAGGATATTCTATGCTAGATGAAGGCTTTGGATATACCTCAACTGTATATTCTGGGTTACATTTGATTCTATTATCTTTCGCCCATTTTTTTGCTTCTTTTTGAGCTTTCATTAATTGAGTACCCACTAGAATTTCGTGGGTTTCTGCACTAAAAGAGGCTTTCACATATTTTCCACTAGCAATCTCATAACTAAAATATTGTTGTGCCTCTGCTACTATCTTATCTACCTCAACACCAACGATATAATCTGGAATCTTATTCAAGCATATACCATACTCAGTATCATTATCTAATCTATTCGGGGTTTTATTTTTTATCTCTTCTGAGTAATTTTTCCACATCTTACCTAAGCTTTCAAAAGTAATTGGTAGTCCTGATTTTTGAAGATTTATACCAACTACCTTAATTGATTGTTCTAAATCAATGATCTCAATCTTACTATTCTCTACGTTCATAATTCACCCCTTCATTATCCTTCCTTATCATACTTACGATAGCTTTCAACTTTTAGTTGCTTTATAGAACATAATATTTACTTTGAAGATTCAGATTTATCTCTTGCATCTCACTCTTTCATAAATAAAAATAAGACTTTCTATTACTTAATCGTCATCAGAAGTTTCATATAGCCAATACTACATTATTTTCTATATATTACCATTTTCTCTACGCAACGTCAATTCATATACATTCTAGAACCTAACTATAACCTATTATATCTCTATTGAAAGTATGTAGTAAAACGAGATGCTTTTTTACGATCTACTCTCGCTCTATTTTATTATAATCGTAAAATCCAACACTGTTTTTTTATTTTGACAAAAAAAATGGACACCTACGGTATCCATTTTCTGATTTTCTTTTTGTTTGTTTAGCAATCATATGATTATTTCTTCTTGACTGGAATCCAGATCTCTCCAAAGACATTACCATGGCTGGCTAACCCGTAGTACATCTCAAATTGTGCTCCCTCCACCAACTCATATCCTGAGGTAGGAAACCACTCAGCCCAGATTCGTCTCCACATAGCTTGGATCTCACAGTTTGGAACATCAAAGACAGCCCATGTTGCTGCAGGAACCTCAAGTACTGTAAACTTATCCGGTACCGTAACTCCTTTCGGTAAAAACTGACAAAGCATATACTTAAATGTATGTTCCGAATGGTCATACAATGCTGAAATCGTCTGATTGTCATGGAAACGACCTAACAGTTCATTGATCTCGTCTGGTACTAAATCTTCATCGCACTTTCTAAAAAACTGCGGAACCTGTTGAAAAGCAGTTTCTTGTTCTGTGCTAATTTCGGTGCATACGCCGAATACACGAAAAGACTCTCGTTGTGTAATGCGATATTTCATCTCGACATCTCCTTTTATTGTGATAGCGAAGGTAAGCTTTGGATAGGCTTTGAGCGAAACACCTATATCGCGCGCTGATACAGGCATGATTCCATGCATCTTTTTAAACGCTCGGCTGAAGGCTTCCGGCGACTCATAACCATACTTTAACGCTGTATCAATGACCTTAATACCACCGTTTTGTAATTCAAAAGCAGCTAAGGTCAATCGCCTGCGACGGATGTATTCTGACAGCGGTACTCCAGTAATAAATGAAAACATACGTTGAAAGTGATAGGTCGAGCAGCAGGCGATTTGAGCCGCACGATCATAAGAAATTTCCTCTGTCAGATTACTTTCAATATATTCAATTGCTGCGTTTAAATTTTCTATCCAATCCATTTTGATTCCCTCCCTTCGAGATAAATAGTATCACAATGAAAATTCTATTACCTAGCTTTTCATGCCCGAATAAATCATGATGAAGTATAACACATCTTTATTTAATTCGTTAAATTACGACCATACTCTTCTTATGAACAATTATAAACTAACTTTTTCAAAAGTAAAATGATAACCTTCGATATGTACTCAAAAAAGTAGCTGTGGCCTAAGCCACAGCTATTTCTCTACCATCTTTTAATTACATCGGGACACATCTTCCCCTTCATGACTGCTCTCATCTCGACATAGCAGCCACAGATCCTACACATCCCTTCCAAAAACTGTTCACATTCTCTACAAATTGAAAGACGCTGCTGATATAGTTCTTGTGATACCTTTAAATCATCATCTAAGTTATTAATATAGTCATACATTCCCTGATAACGTTCTGCATCAGGCATCTCATAAAGCAGACATTTCTTACAATTCAAATAATTATAGTCTTTTACCATTACTGTAATTCAACTTCTAAGGAAAGTACGCTTAATGCTGGAACTACGAAAGAGATTCCTTCCTCAGTAATCTGATACTCTGTGAAGCTTATAGGTGCTACGTTCTCTGGCTCTTCAAACGTATTGTAAGCATCCTTTGTGTTATGTAAGATTCGACCTGATACTTTTTTAATCTTACCTTCTACGATATGACTATCAATTGCACAGCTTTCTGTTAAAGAGTTATTCGAGATGGTAATGATGAGTGTTTGATCGTTTGTGATTGATACTGACTGCGAAATCATTGGTACTTGAGTATCTTCCTTCTCTCCTACCATAATCTGTTCCATTGTACTATCTACCAGATCACTATCCATATGCTTTTGGAAAAGATCAAACACATGATAGGTTGGAGTCAATATCATCTTCTCACCTTCAGTTAAAAGAACAGATTGAAGTACATTTACCATCTGAGCAATATTCGCCATCTTTACACGATCACAATTTTGATTGAATATATTAAGATTAATTGCAGCCACCAAAGCATCTCTCATTGTATTCTGCTGATATAAAAATCCTGGGTTAGTTCCAGGCTCACAATCATGCCAACAACCCCATTCATCAACAATCAACCCAATCTTTTTCATCGGATCATATTGATCCATAATTCCAGAATGTCTTTGAATTAGGGTATCCATATAATAAGCCTTTCTTAAGGTTGTATAGAATTCTTCCTCGGTAAATACCGTTGCACTTCCTTTTTTCTCCCAAGTACCAGTTACTACATAATAGTGTAAGGATAGACCATCCATAAATCCATGAGCTGATTCCGGTGCACGACGATGTGTTGTTTTAAGTACTTCATGAGTCCACTCATAATCATCCGTATTCGGGCCACAAGCTACCTTGTAAATTGGTTTTTTCGGATCGTAATTACGAATATAGGTCTGGTATCTGCGATAGAGGTTACCATAGTATTCCGGATTCATGTTACCGCCACAGCCCCAGTTTTCATTACCAACTGCAAAATAGTCTACTTGATAAGCTTCTTTATGCCCGTTCTCTTCACGTAGCTTAGCCATTGGAGATACCCCATCATAAGTAAGATATTCTACCCACTCAGACATCTCTTCCACCGTTCCACTACCTAGATTACCATTGATATAGGCTTTACACTCAAGCTGGCGACACAATTCCATAAATTCATCCGTGCCAAAGCTATTATCCTCTACAACTCCACCCCAGTGTGTATTAATCATTCGTTTACGATTCTCTTTTGGTCCGATTCCATCCTTCCAATGATACTCGTCTGCAAAACAACCACCTGGCCAGCGTAATACTGGAATATGTAACTTTTTAAGTGCTTCCACCACATCCGTTCGCATCCCATTGACATTCGGAATGCTCGAATTTTCACCAACGTAAAGTCCTTCATAGATACAACGTCCTAGATGTTCAGAAAAATGACCATAGATTTCTGGATTGATATGTCCCTTTTTCACCTTTGGATTAATATAGAGTTTCATTCAGATACCTCCACTTCCTCATTAAAAATGATTTAGAATTATTTTATTTTATCCCATAATGAATTCATTACTAAATATATGAAATTCTCTAAAGCCATAATGAGTTCATTCATGATACACGTACTTTCTTTTTCATTTTTCTAACATGAGCACATCACTCATAGGTACACTATTTGATTTCTCTTAATGTATTCATTACATAGTAACATTCTCTTTGTTTAATTTCACTTTTCACTTAAGTATTTAATTTTATAATGAACTTTACTTTGAGATTACAATAATTTGATCAATTAGTCAATATAAGATACCATTTTTTTCATGATATGTAAAATATTTGACCTTTCATAAAAAGTTAACTATAATGAAGGAAAGGAGAAATCATATGCTACATTTTAGATCATTAAGAGAAGCCGAAGACGTATTCAAAGCACTAAGTACACCGATGCGGTTAAGAATCATGGAATTGATATATGAAAACGATGAGCTCAGTATGGACGACCTTGCCAAAGCGCTTACTCTAACCAATAGTGCTATTTCAATGCATATTAGCAAACTAGAGCAAGCAAATTTAATTCAAATACAAAGTAAGTCAGGAAAGCGTGGGAATAAAAAAATAATAAAGCCTAGTCATGACCGTATGATGATAGACTTTGCCCCTATCATGGAAACTCGTACTTTCTATGAGGATGATATCCGAGTTGGACATTTTACGAACTATCAGATTCAACCAACTTGTGGCATCTCAACAGCTACCCATGTGATTGGAACCTTTGATGACCCACGCTACTTTACCTTCCCAGACCGTTTTGATGCAAGTATTCTTTGGTTTGGTAGTGGATTTTTGGAATACCATGTGCCTAATCACCTAAAGGCTGGACAGACCTTAGAAGAGTTACAGATTTCCTTTGAGGTTTCTTCCGAATACCCAGGGTTCAACAATGACTATCCATCTGATATTTATTTTTCGATCAATCAAATTCCACTTGGTTGTTATGTGAGTCCTGGAGACTATGGAGAACGAAAAGGCTTTATTACTCCAGACTGGTGGTCCAAATCCTTGAATCAATATGGACTCTTAAAGACTCTGATCATCAGTCAAGAGGGAACCTTCATTGACGGTAACGATCAAATTGCTTCAACTACCATTCATGATTTAAAGCTTGATTACACTAGTACCATAGTGTTTCGCTTTGAGGTCCCAAAGGAAACCAAAAACTGTGGTGGCTTTACCCTATTCGGCGAAGCCTTCGGTGACTACGCACAAGCCATTCGTGTGAGAACATTTTATCGATAGTGGCTACTGGCCGCAAAGATGGGGGTTGATTGCCTGTGATTTGGGAGGTTGTGGACAAGAAGAGCTATCCTATCATGTGTTTATTTCTGGCTCGCCAGCTCTCAAGCCGCCTGTAAAGAGGCGACTTGAAGGCCAGAAATAAATCATATGATAGGATAGCTCTTCTTACGTTAGGTTTTTAATCACAGGCAATAGTTTGACTTTCTCTGCGAAGCTATTTTTATCATACACCTGTCCTTATTTTCTTTTCAATTCTTTTAATATTAGTGATGTTGAAACTCCTACAATCGCAGAAAGATACAGTATTGAAAATACAATTGCATAATAATAGGAAAACTCAACCTTACCTCCATCAAATATTTTAGAACATAAGCTTACTAAAATGAATCCAAATACATATACCAAGATACCAATAAATACTGACTTTTTCATAATAGTCCCCTCTCTTAATTCGTATGTATAAACAATGACTTTCTTAAATATATAGTACACTAAATCTCATATATTTACATTTTTTTAATCTCTGAATTAAGAAAAAATGGGTGATTTGTAATGTTTCTATAATGTGAGTTAAATAAAAGATTCCATCGAGCAGAGCAAAATTTACACTCTGCTCAAAATTGACTGAATATTAAAAATATATTGTGACAGAGCCAAAATAATGAGAACGCAAAGTGATTGGTGCTTATTATCATATCATTAAATAGCACATGATTTTCTTTGAATAACATTTTTTGTGTATAGATAACCGGTGAAGGTTGTTGTGATAATTGGAATATATGTAAGCAGTACATTTTTATATGTTAAATCTCTAATCATCGAATATTCTCCCCATTCTAACCAAATACGTAATCCAAGTCCTATCATATTGGTAAATCCGATGACTAAAAGTATAACTATTGATTTTTTTCTTGTTGTAGCACACAAAGCAAGTCCAAGTACGAAGTAACAATAAATTATGCCAACGTTTAAAATTGATAATTCATATCTTAATGGGAATATGAATATCGCTTCAAAGAAAAACCACCATATCATGCTTTTTTAAAAGCTCTCAAGCATGACAAAACGGTTACTTGACAGCTATTAAAATCACTTCATACGATGGTTCTTCTGTTTCATTTTAAAATAACCTTATTGATAGGATCATTTAGTACTTCTTATTTCTTTACAAAGAAACCAACCGCACAAGCTCCTGGTCCTGCATGCACGCCAATGGTACTTCCCATTGGAGCAATGATTGGGTTGCTTGCTTGTAAATTGTCCTTGAGTAGCTCTTTCATTGGTCCTACGACCGAAGAGTCTGCAGTGTAACCAATGCAGTAAGGCATTTCATCATCCATGACTCCTTCTTCTTGGATCAATTCGATTAGCTTCTTATTGGCTTGGTTTATACCGCGTGATTTGGCTGCTACGCCTACTACTCCATCGATTACCTTAACGATTGGCTTTACGTTAAGTAAGGTACCAGCGATTGCTGCGGTAGCTGATAAACGACCACCCTTTTTCAGATATTTTAAGGTGTCAACAACTGCTAATACACGGATGCGTGTCTTGCATTCTTCTAATTCCGCAACAATTTCTTGCACTGATTTTCCTTGGTCACGAAGCTTTACTGCATAATCCACTAAGATATTCAAACCCATGGTGGTCGTTGTACTATCAATGATATGAATGTCTTCGTACTCACACATGTCTTTTGCAAGGATGGCACTTTGATATGTTCCACTTAATTTACCTGCGATTGTAAGTACAATTACACTTTCCTTTGCTTCCTTACATTGCATAAAATGAGTTAAAAACTCATCTGGAGATGGCTGGCTAGTTGTTGGTAACTGCTCACTCGTAGCAAGTCGTTGGTAAAATTCATCATTAGTGATGGTTACTCCATCTAAGAATTCCTCATCACCAAACAGATTGTGTAGTGGTACAACAATCATATTCTTTTCTTTTGCCATCTTCTGCGTAATATCAGAAGTGGAATCTGTAATAATACGTATTGTCATAGTTATGTTCTCCTTTCGGTTGGCTTCATAAAAAATTCATCCAATCTTCCTAATGCAAGATTCAATGTTGTCATCTCCTCTTCCTTTAGTTCTCCAGTAATGCTTTTTACAAGTGCATGGTGAAACTTCGCATGTTCTTTATAAGCATCCTTACCACTTTGGGTTGAGCTTACAAATACCTTTCGCTTGTCAGTCTCTGCTTTCGTACGGATCAAATATCCTTTTTGTTCCAAACATTTCACTGAAATTGTCAAACTACTAGCAGTTATCATAAGTCGTTTGGATAACTCCTTCATCGTATTCATCTGTTCCTTCTCACAATTGCATACCGCTTCAATCACATGCATTTCATTGATAGATAAATCCTTGTACTTTCCCTTTGACAAAGATTCTTCCTCAATTCTCAGAATATGATTGAAAACATGTACCAAAAAGTAATTGAGCTGTTCTTCTTGTAAGGTCATTCGCCTCTCCTTTCCGAACGTTTAAACTAGTTTGTATCCTACCA
>JAEZKD010000246.1 GCA_023415655.1 Bacillota bacterium
CCACCAACTAATAATACTTTCTTAATATCAGAAGCAGAAAGGCCAGCATCACGAAGAGCGTTCTGTACAGGTACTACAGTTCTTTCTACTAAATCATGTGTTAACTCATCAAATTTTGCACGAGTTAAGTTTAAGTCAAAGTGCTTTGGACCTTCAGAAGTAGCTGTGATGAAAGGAAGGTTAATGTAGTTGTTGTTGCAGAGGATAATTCCTTCTTAGCTTTTTCTGCAGCTTCCTTTAATCTTTGAAGTGCCATCTTATCTGTAGATAAGTCAACGCCTTCTGCTTTCTTGAATTCATCAATGAAGTATCTAGTCACACGATCATCAAAGTCATCACCACCGAGTCTGTTATCACCGGAAGTTGCTAATACTTCGATAACGCCATCACCGATTTCGATAATGGAAACGTCGAACGTACCACCACCTAAATCGTAAACCATGATTTTCTGCTCATGTTCATTATCAAGACCGTAAGCTAATGCTGCTGCAGTAGGCTCGTTGATAATTCTCTTAACATCAAGGCCTGCAATCTTACCAGCATCTTTTGTTGCCTGTCTTTGAGCGTCATTAAAGTAAGCAGGTACTGTAATAACCGCTTCTGTTACCTTTTCACCCAAATAGCTTTCTGCATCTGCTTTTAATTTCTGAAGAATCATTGCAGAGATTTCCTGTGGGGTAAACTTCTTATCATCAATAGCTACCTTATAATCAGTACCCATATGTCTCTTAATGGATGCGATTGTTTTATCAGCATTTGTAACTGCCTGACGTTTTGCTGATTCACCAACAATTCTTTCACCTGTCTTTGTAAATGCTACAACCGATGGTGTAGTTCTTGCACCTTCTGCATTAGCGATAACTACTGGCTTTCCGCCTTCCATTACTGCTACACAGGAGTTGGTTGTTCCTAAGTCAATACCAATAATTTTACTCATAATCTATTCCTCCATTCAAATTAATTCTTCTATTCAAAATCATGCTTTCTCAATAGTATTATCTGAAACCTAATTCAAACAATACTTAAAACGAAAGAAAACCTCTAATTTACTACCTTTACCATACTGTGGCGAACGACACTGTCGCGATACATATATCCCTTCTGGAATTCTTCCGCAACGATGTTTTCACCTAATTCCGCGTCTTCTGCATGCATTACTGCATTATGGAAGTTTGGATCGAATTCTTTTCCAACTGCTTCAATTGCTTTTACTCCTGCAGATTCTAAACTAGTTAATAACTGTTTATAAATCATCTCAATTCCTTGAACAAAAGCACTTTCCTTTTCTTCTGGAGCAACAGCTGCTAAGCCTCGTTCAAAATTATCAACGACTGGAAGTATTTTTTCGACGATATCCTTCGCTCCAATTTCAAACATTTGCGCTTTTTCTTTTTCAGTACGTTTTCTGAAATTATCAAATTCCGCCATGTTGCGCATTAAACGGTCGGTTAGCTCTTCGATTTTTTCATCCTTCTTATCTTTTTTCTCTTTTTTCTTAAAGAAAGATTTCTTTTCCTTTGGAGCATCCCCATCTTCCATGGATTCGTCTTCTTCTAATTCTTCCTCGAAAGCTACATTGTCTTCTACTTCTTGATTATCCGCTGAAGTCTCAATTTCTTGCTCTAATTCAGATTCTTCGGATACGATATCCTTTACTTCTTCATTATCCGCCATGCCTTTCGTCACCTTTCTTTCCGCTTAATGATCTTTTCTCTTAAAGATATCATCGAGTTGTGTCATTAGGTTTTGTAACGTTGCTACTACTTTTTCGTAATCCATACGTTTTGGTCCAATGATTCCGACCTTACCATAAACACCTTCCTCGATTTGATAGGTTGCTGTTACTACAGCACAGTCCTTCATAGAATCCACTGGTGTTTCATCACCAATATAAACTTGAATCCCTCGATTTTCACCACTTTGAACTTCATTGTTCATCAAATCTGTCAACTGCTTCTTTTCTTCTAAGGTATAAAGAAGCTCACTGGCTTTTTCAGTATCATTTAACTCTGGATACTTCAAAATATTCGTCGTACCAGAGGTGAACACTTGAACATCTTCTTCCTCACTGAGTGCCTGAGCAATGGCATCTAATATATCACTAACTACAAAGCTGTGATCTTGCGCTTGTTCTTTCATCTTTTGAATCAATCCAAGATTGATTTCTGCAAGATCTAAACCTGTTAAAAATGTATTCAAAACGATATTAAGCTTTAACAATGTTTCTTTATCTAAAGGTTGCTCAATTGCTATCATCTTATTCTTAACAATATTCCCTTCTAAAACAATGATTGCCAATATCTGAGTACGATCCACTTCTGTTAATTGAAGAAATTTAATTTTTTTTGATCGATATTGTGGTCCAGTCACCATCGTAGCATAATTCGTATTCACTGCTAAAAGTTTTGCTACCTGCTGCAATAAGTTTTCCATCTTATCTGCTTTTTCGATGAGCATTCCACGCATTTCTTCCACTTCTTGTGTCTTTGCTTCCATCATCGTATCCACATATAAGCGATAGCCTTTATCTGATGGAATACGACCTGCCGAAGTGTGCGGCTGGATAATATATCCTAGTTCTTCAAGATCCGCCATTTCATTCCGAATGGTTGCAGAACTTAGATTCAAGTCCGTATACTTTGATATTGTTCGAGAACCAACCGGTTCTCCGGTTTCAAGGTAGTTCCGGATAATAGCCTGCAATATTTTAAGCTTTCTATCATCTAACTGCATCTTTCCCTCTTTTCTCAAACTTTACGTTTGCCGCAAATAAGTTGTTGTACTTTTCTTATTTTCTTAGTTGTTAGCACTCAACTTGATAGAGTGCTAACATCGATATACATAAATTATCACTATCACAATATTTTGTCAATAGTATTTTTAAAGTTTTTTTTATTCGACGATGCATTCCACATAATTTACTTCCTCTACTAGGATACGATTCTCAGGAAGTTCGGCATGGTTATTCAGATAAACCAGGACCTCATCACCCTTAGTGACCATATTCTCAAAATAAGTCCATTCAGTGAGCTTCCCCTCTAACGTTGCTTCCTTCCCTTCAACATCTAGAAAACGCACTTTTATCTTTGTATCCGTTAACTCGAGTACCTCTCCTATAATTTCATAATACTTCGGTTTTATTACAATCTCAGGGATACTTGGATCAAAAGCACGTAAAAATACATTTTCTGCATAATCTGTATTCGAAGAAATGATCAACACTACATAGCGATCTTTTGTAATCACTTTACAATTCTGAACAAGTTCATATTGATCAGGTAAATAATTTTTCCATTGCTCGATTAGATCATCCACATGCTTTTGTACTCCCTCTTTTACACTCTTAACATCTTCTAATGTTTTCGCTTCAATGATTGCATACTCCGTAGATTTCACCATCATCATTGGCATGTACACTACATAATTATCAACTTTCGTGGAATCTATATAATAACGCTCTTGAAATACTTCATCATCCAAACGGATCATGGAGGTTTCTTCCACTGCCATAATCTTTTTCATTACACTTTCTATGTCAATGCTCTTGCTTTGTTCTGGTTTTACAGTTGGTATTGGTGTTGGTAATGGTACCTTCGTTGGCTTTGGTGTTGCGGTTGGTTTTGGCGTAGCGGTAGGTTTCGTCGTTGGCTTTGTTGTTGGCTTTGGTGTTGTAGTTGGCGCTTTCGTTGGCTCCTTCGTCTCTACTTTTTCTTCACTACCCGATTCTGTTGGTTCCTTATCATCCTCTACATCTGGTGCCTTTGTAGGAGCTGTTACTTCTGTAGTATCTGACTCCTTCGATGGTTCAGTAATTTCAGTATTCGTTTCTTCTTTCATTGGAGTGCTGGTTGGTTCAATGCTTGGATCTTTATTTATATCTTCTGTTTGCTCCTTCTCTAATTCAGTTCCTAAATCATTGGATACAATTTGAGTTGGAGTAACAGCTGTTTCCTCAGTCGTAGGTTCAGTTTTCTTACATGCTGAAAATTGAATAGCAACAAGCAATGCCATGGTACATATGAGAGATTTCTTAAACATTATTTTCTCCTTTGTTCTTTTCTTTGTTTTGTTCTTTTCTTTGTTTTGCTCTTTTCTTTGTTGTATTTTTTTGATTCCAATTAGATTTCCCTGTTAGTCAGTTTATTAATCATCACAAACAAAAGCCCACGATAGTGCCATCCTCCAATATAAGGATAGCGCAATAATGGACTTTATAATAGGAACCATATTTAGTTATACCAAAAACAAACATAAATAGCAAATTTAACATTATTTTTTTTTACAGAGGGATTCGTATTGATTGGTGTCCCTCCTTATGTGACGTCTTAAATCTATAGAAGAAACTCCGCAAAGACTGCATTACTAACATCAAGCCCATACTCCGTCAAACGTAACAGATCTCCATCCCGTTCCAATACCTTTTCTTGAATGAACCGATTAATTTTCTGCCCATAGACTTCCATCATCGAAACCCCAAATAGTTGTTCAAAGTTTGAGATGGAGATACCACTACACATACGTAATCCTAAGAACATGTATTCTTCGATTGCACTATTTTTCGTTTGTGTTTCAATCTCTCTCCATACCGTTTCCCCCTGCTCAATACAAGAAAGATAGGTTTTCATATCCTTTTCATTATGAAAACGCTGGCCTTTATATAGACTAGCAGCTCCCAATCCAAATCCAAGATATTCAACCCTTTGCCAATAGCCTACATTATGGCGACACTCAAACCCACATTTTGCATAATTAGAGATTTCATATCTCTCATAGCCATTCTCTAATAGAATTTCTTTGGTACGTTCATACATCAGACGATCTACTTCTACCGATGGTAATTCGTTCTGTCTCGTTCCGTTTTCACCATAGATGAATCCAAATGGCGTTCCATCTTCTATAATTAAACTATACGCCGAGATATGCTCTGGTTGTAACGCGACTACCTTACGTACTGTTTCTTCATATTGTTCTAGTGTTTGCTTTGGTAGTGCTGACATCAAATCGATATTGATATTATCAAAGCCTATCTTTCTTGCAAATTCATAATTCTCTAGGAACTGCTGGTACGTATGAATTCGTCCCAATAATTGAAGTTCCTTGTCATTCGTACTCTGTAAACCAAAACTGATACGATTGATTCCTATTGCTTTGTAAGTCATGAATAAGTCAGGTTCTATAGCTCCTGGATTACACTCAATCGTTATTTCACAATCTTCAGTAAACAAAGCTACTTCCTTTAATGCTGACATGATTTGAGTAATTTCTTCTTTCGTCAGCATAGATGGCGTTCCTCCGCCAAAAAAGACAGAAGTAACTAGGTAATCCTTTAATCGTTCTTTGCTATCTATAATTTCTTGACATAACGCATCCACATATTGACTTCTCGTTCTATGATCTGAGACACCTGATAAGAAGTCACAGTAATGGCATTTACGTACACAGAAAGGAATATGAATATATATTTCTATTTTTTTCATTGTATACCAACCTTAACTTTTAATACTCGAATCATAACACAATGCTAGAATTCTGACAAGTTTGGATATAGCAATATACACTACTCTCACGTAAAGCAATAGTGTCGCAAAATGAATAAATAATACGGATTATATGTAGTAACATTAATTAGTAGGTATGAGAAGGATAAGCATAGCGTTTTTGGACCAACGTTATGCAAGAAAAAAATAAATTTATTTCTAAGACTTTCTTAGGGGGTTGCCATTTGCGGCATTCTCATACCTACTTATACTTTTAGTATTCACTTATCAAAATATTCTATACAATATGATTCAGACGAATGGTAAGCTAAATTTGCTTATTCTTAGTTTTTAGACCAATGAGCTGTTCTAAATCTTTCAACTGCTCCTTGTTCGTGACTCGATAATTAAGCCAACCACCGCTGCCACATGGATATTTATTATCCCAAACTGCCCTCGCATAATCACTTAATTCGTTGACAATCGGATTCATTTGAGCCTCTGAGATACGGATTAGTACCATAAAAGCATTACGTTCCGCAAAGATATCGCAGATATGCTTACTTTTATTACTATATTTCATGCTCCAACCATATTTGTTTCCATATGGAAATCGAATACAGCTTTGTAAGGAAAGCTTTTCTACAAGGTATCTGTCAAGTTCTATTAATAATCCACCTGCTTCGCCACAATAAGAGATTATTTCATCATATGATGGTACCGTCTTTTTATCTAACATCCTCTCATACATCCGTAGCACCTCCTGATCCTCATCGATTGTTATTTTTTCTTAATGGGTAGCCAAAACCTATATTCTGCTAGTATTTCTTCTGGATTGTCAGCTAGAAACCATTTATACTTAAATATATGCTCTTCGAGATAGGTTCGTCCGTCAAAATCCAAGTCATATATTCCCATGTCTAGCATACATTCGTAAATTGTCTGTGAGGATTTTTTCATTGATAATCCAATATCGATTGTTCCGTCATCATTGAATTCATTCAACACAACATCCCCTACCAAAAATAATCCTTGTGGCCCATCACTCACAGTTATGCCTTGCATCGTTTTATCGAAATCTTCTGCTCCATACAAAAGCATCATTGCATGGTATACAGTTTAACGAAAACGAAACCACTTTCAAGTCATTCAGTTCCTCGATTCGAACCAACGGTTTTGAACTTCTTTTTCTCTAGATTAGACTCGATATAATTCAGAGCCTCATTCATCTTACTTAACCATTCCATCCTACCTCTTACCTCCAACTGTAATATAGCATATACTTAAATGTTTTACCTTGCAGAAAAAATACGTTGTTGCAAGTTGTTATTGACACATAAAATATCTGAAGAAGATTGGCAAGCTATAAACGATAGGAAATACAGAAATTAGAGGATAAAACACTCAAAGAGTTTTTATCCTCTAATAAAGATTATATAATTTACATCATATGACTGTTACGTAAAAAGAAATTATCGTTACTAATAGATCCATCCCTCTTTGGTATCATATTGTCTATGATTAATTGAAACATCTTTTATCCACTCATCTATTTGCTCTTTACTAAAATACAATTTATCATTAATTGTAATGTAAGGAAACATCGTCCCTGTAAAAATACCTGATGTCTCTAATGTATTTTTTTCAGTATTTATAATTCCCTGAACTTCTTCAGCGGTCATACCAAGATATTCTGCAACTTGCGAGATATTTAATAAGGCACTACTTTCTAATATGCTCACAGATTTGCTTTCTGATTTTTGCTGAGAATATCCTATCCACCCTAAACCAAGTAATATACATAAAGCAAGTATAATTATTGATATAGGTAATAATTTTTTATCGGTCATGATATGCCCCCTTTTACTAATTTTCTATTACTAAATGTATGGAAATATTATACATCAAATATTTATTTGAATCAATAACGGAGCTAAGTTTAACTTAAAACTTCCCTGTTCTTCCAATTCTCATACGACTAAGCACGGCCAAGAGCTCATACTTTCTTGGCAGATCCATCCAACGTCCACACTCTGTAAAAAATGTCGAATATACAGATTCTAGACCTTCTATCGTCAAATCTTCGTATAATCGGTTCACTTCCTCCTGCAAGCGAATCCACTTTGGTTCGGTTTCCTGTTCCTCTAACTTCTCGAAAGAAAATACTGCATAGCGTTTCATCGGATTGACGCGGTTAATCAACTTTCGCAATAAAAAAGCTATCGCATTTAACTGGGGAATCGAAACGATATCATGTATCATTCGAATGTCGATTTGATCTTCTCCAATGATGATAAATCCTAAGTCAGATACCTTTAACACTTCCGTGGAAGATTCGTCTGGATAGGTGGTAAGTTCGTTGGCATTGACCTCATCGTTGTTCGTATAGTTCGCTGGTTCTAATACCCTTTGCTTTTCTCGTAAATACCCTTGTGCTTGAGCTTGTAATTGTTTTGCGTCTTCTGTTACTTGATGGATCTGATAATCCTTCATCATATAGATTCGGTCAGAAACCTGCAGATATTCGCTGCTCCCACCGATGACAAGGATGGTTGAAACACCTTCTTGCTTTGATAGTTCTTGTACCCGCTCCACAAATGGAGTGATTGGCTCTTTCTCTATTAATGCCTTCATTATCGAATCCTGAATCATAAAGTTCGTAGCAGATTTATCCTCGTCAATCATCAAAAGTCGAACGCCCCAATTGATTGCTTCTATAATATTGGCAGCCTGTGAGGTAGAACCAGAGGCGTGTTCCGTTGAAAAGTCCGCTGGATTACCAGAAGGAATCCATTTAATAAATGGTGATAAATTGGCATGACGTACACTTCTTCCATCCTCTGCCGAAATCTTCATTGCAGTTTCATCCGTTAACACGAATTCCCTACCATCACCTTCAATATGATTGTAGATTCCTGCACTGAGTGCATCTAATAAAGTACTCTTTCCAGAATATCCACCACCAGTAATTACGGTAACACCCTTTTTAAACGCCATACCCTTGATTCCCGCTACTTCTACCTGATCCTCTTTTGTCGATTCGAATGGTATTGCATTGACCATAGGGAAGTCACTTCCCTTTTCTCTTGGCAAGATACTTCCATTCGCTACAAAGGCACAATATCCTTCTCTCTTTAACCAAGCCCTGATTTGTTCTTGTTTTCGTTGAAGCTCTAAGGCACGATGTAAGCCATCGAGTTGGAATTCATCGATAAAACGATTCACCGCATCTGGTAAATCTTTTGTAAGCATCTGTACTGCTTTTTTGTGCTTTCCAATTGGTAATTGAACTTGAAGCATAATACTGGCACAGAGATAAGAGGGTACATCACCTGCTCCATCGATTGGAACAATCGTATTCTTCGTTGGATTCGTATAATACTTTTGTGCAATCATTCTTGCCATGATGACATTTCGAGCTAGCACCTTATTGTTTGGCTGATATATATAATAATGGCCATTTTCTTTTGCAATTCGTTTGCGATTATCATTTAGTTCATTTAACGTTTGAATATAAGGAAGAAAGGAACGAAAGATATAATCCAAGGCTGCTGTACTCGTATCCTCTACCTTTAGATTCTTCATTGGGATATGAATGGTCACGGTTGGCTTTGATAATTCAAGCCGATTGCTTTTTGTGATTTCATATCCAATCTCGTCATCCCAATAAACTGCATGGTTGTGTTCGATTGGGTCTTTATCGATGAAGGTTTCAAGCATCTTTCCTTCATACATTTCTTCATAAGTTTCACTCGTTGGTCTCATATTTAATAAATAATATTTTAATCGTTTCATTATAAGCTCCTTTTGCTTTCATTGCTCTTCTTTTTAGTTTTCATTTTTGTTAGATTTGATCTTTGTACATTTGATCTTTTCAATTTAAATCCTTCTATTTTGGATTGATTTTCGCTACACTCTCTCATTTCAACACTTCTATTTTTCATCATCCCACATCACCTTTTCCCTTCTTCTACCTTTTTTGATACTGCTATGCCCCTAATTTAGGGCATAAAAATAGCCATAATAAGCAGCTTTATTCCACTTGTTATGGCTATTTTTGCGCACAAAAAAAGACACACCATACATGCGTCCTGTGTTAACAGTATTCATAAAGGTACTTAAAAAATGGCATTACGTTAGCAATCTTGCTAATCATATGCCCCTATTCAGTTAATCGTTGTTCACCATCCACATATTATTTTTCATACACTAATTCCTCCAATCACTGAATGTTTTTTAAGTAGTATTCCTTGTGCATTATAACATGACATTCCATATTTTTCAAGTATTTTTCAA
>JAEZKD010000270.1 GCA_023415655.1 Bacillota bacterium
ATTGTCTTGCCATAGTTATTACAACAACAACTCATTATTCTTCTCTCCCAGTACATTTTTCTAACATTTTTTTCGCTAATGTAATATAACCTTGTGCCATTTCACTTTCTGGAAATGCTTCTACAACCGTTTTACCAGCATTCTCAGCTTGTTGAACAAGTCCATCACGAGGAACTACATGGATGATAGAACCGCCTATTTCTGCAACCGCTTTCTCAACAATCTCTACTTCGTTCTCAACATTTCGTGAATTTAATATTACGCCTGAGAACTTTGCATATCCTCGATTGCCAAAGTTATTGACTGCTTGTGCAATGTTAGACGCAGCATATAACGCCATCATCTCACCAGAAGTTACAATAAATACGTTATCTGCGTAGCCTTGGCGAATCGGCATAGCAAATCCTCCACACACAACATCACCTAAAACATCGTATAGCACAATATCTGGATTATAGATTTCATATGCATTCAGCTCTTCTAACTTTTCAAATGCCGTAATGATTCCCCTTCCAGCACATCCGATTCCTGGTGTAGGTCCCCCTGCTTCAGAACACAAAACTCCTCCAAATCCTTCATAGATTAAGTCTTCAAGCACAACATCTTCGGTACCATCTCTTAATTTATCTAATACTGTTGGAATTTTCTGACCACCCATAAGGTTTTTTACTGAATCCGCTTTTGGGTCACATCCTATTTGTAATACCTTGTATCCTAATGTCGCAAAAGCAGCTGCAATATTGGAGGTTGTTGTAGATTTTCCAATTCCACCCTTACCGTAAATCGCAATTTTAATCATAATAACTTCCTTTCTTTCGTAAATGTATGATAATTTATATAGAAATTGGTCTGAGTTAATTAGGTTGTTTCATGCTAAGTTTATTGTGTAAGCTTCCCAATGCTTAGCCAAATAAATAGTGCTTCTAGGAAACGTTCTGTAGCAGGCATAAAATAAGATCCAAAATGATAGTCAGGGTCTAACGTTGTGATGAGCCAAGTTCCTTTGGTGGATATTTGATCCATATAGAGAACTGCTCCCTCATCTTCCGTTGCAACTAATGTTGTCGCCTCCGCTGGTGGATGGAATACTCCATGATAATGCCATGTGCAATCTGCTAACGTAAAATACTCATAGAATGGATGATTCTCATTACGAACTCGTAGTCCGCTATCTCCACCTTCTTCTAACCACCACCAGAAGTTTGTAGGACGGTCTTCCCATTTTTGATTTGGTAGCCAATCCCATGGTTGTGGTCCAAGTGCAACCACTACTTTTCCTTCGTTGGCAAATTCTCGAATCTTGTCTGCAGAGTTTAGTAATAAGTTTGCATTCAGTTGAGATGGTACAATTAACACATCGAATTGAGACAGGTCTGTATTCTCTAACTCTGGTAAATAAATTAACTTGTTTATATACTGTGCAAATTTAGGTTCATGGAAAGTACGATAATGAGGTGCGTGACCACTATAAATTACTGCTATTTTTCTCATTCACATGTTCCTCCACATACTTCTTTTTGCAACAAATCAATTACCTGTTCACTGATTTTCTTTGTTGTGTTCTTTGCATTTTTAAAGCCTAATAGACTTCGTCCACTATGAACAAGTATAGTTCCATTTGTTGTGTGACGATCGATATAAGAGATTACCTTTCCATCCGTAAAGGTTAAACAAGCTTCCGCTTGTTCCGGTGGATAGTAGTAACCACGTGCAAAAAATCCAGCAACGCCTTCATAAAAAACCATATCTTCCATTTCGACACCATTAAATAACGGTGCTCCTGAAACCGCTTGTACATAATAATCTTTATAACTATTAATTTTCTTAGGCATAAATAAGGAGCAGCCTGGTAACCATGGGCGGAATAGATGACCACAGAACACTACCACTTTCCCATCCTTTAGAAAATCTTCAATGAGTTTTTTATGTTTATATAGATACTCTTGATCCACAAAATACGTAATCATTAACACATTGTAGTTAGATAAATCTGTTGTATCGAACTCATATTCATCGATTACGGTGATATATGAATCTGTTTCTGAAGCATCCATAGCACCAAATGCATGAGATGAACTAAGTTCTAAAATCTTTAATTCCATAATTGTCCTTCCTTGTTTAGTCTTTGACTCTATCACTTGCTGTAACTTGTTTTTATAAAAATTACTATATTTTTTAATTATTATTGTAAATGAGAATCATTTTCAATGACAACGATGAAATTATACTTATATATCAAAAATATGTCAAGTCACTTTCTGGATTTTTTAGAATGTTGTAGCAATATTTAAGTGAAACTGTCAAAAAAAGTGCCTGCTGATTACTCAACAGACACTTTTTTTATCTTTCTGTTTTACTGCATTGTATCTAAACATGCTGACAACTTTTTATATATTGCTTCTCTTAACTCAGCTGGTTCTACAGAAGTTGCATTCATTATGAGGTTCCAATAATCGTTTAATGCATTTTCAAATCCATATAAATTTACACTAATCTTCCATTGGTCTTTTTCATGCCAAAGAATCGAATACTCCATTCCTTTGAGGTAACAAAATGCCTTCTCATTCACTACCATAGTAACCAGATATTGTTCTTCTAACGCACATTTGTCATAAAATCCTTTTATTGTATCTTTAAAGTAACTCTTTAAATCGAAATTCTTTGGATAGATAAAGGTATCTTCTAATCGTTTACAATCCATAATACGATCACATCGAAACATGCGAATTGTAAAAGAAGACTCACAATAGCCTATCAAATACCATATCATCTCTTTAATGACAATCCCATAAGGACGAATCGTTCTATATGAGAGTTCTTGATTTGTTTTCTGATAGGTAATTTTAAGTTTATGTAATTTAAATACAGCCTGTAGGATGGTATCCATATGCGGCATAGAATGTTCTTCTCCCCACCATGGACTGTTATCTACAACGAAACGATCTACAATTTCTTCTATCTCTTCTGCTTCGGCATCTGGCAATGTTTTTAAGATTTTCTTAAGTGATATATCCGTGCGCTTATCTAATACCCTACTTTTTTCTGCCTTTACTCCTTTTCCATTTAAGAACAGATAGATGATATCATCCTTATCAAAATGTTGGACCTGTGTCTGATACCCTTCCATCAGTGAGATTCCACCATTTTGTCCAGACTCTGTACATATAGGAATTCCTGCAGCACATAACGTATCAATATCACGATAAATGGTACGTATGGATGTTTCTAGCTCATCTGCCAAACGTTTTGCAGTAATCTTTTTCCCCTTCTCAAGGGATAATAAAATATAAATTAAACGATCCAATTTCATAGTTTATCTTTGTATACTGATGTAAGTGTACTACAGTACGTTTCCTTTCACATTTTATGTATGAATGCAATTTTATTATAATACCTTGCTTTGAATATTACCATTATATGAAAGTGATTTTATTTACTGACACACTGTTGTCAGCATTCATTTGCTATGATATCTTCAACAATAATTTTAAAAAGGAGAAGAAAATATGAAAGTTGGAATATTAGGAACAGGTTTTGGTGCTTATCATGCAGAACTTTTTTCATCCATCAAGGATGTAGATACTATCTATGTGTTTGGCAGGAACCCCGACAAAATAAAAGAACTAGAAGTAAGGCTCGGTATTCATCCAGTTACAGACATCAATGAAATCATGGAAAATGATGAGATTGACCTCGTTGATATCTGTCTTCCAAGTGATCTTCACTGTACATATGCCATACAGGCATTAGAACACAATAAGCATGTATTATGCGAAACCCCTGTGGCTTTAACCATTGCCGATGCAATCGCTATGCAGAAAGCACAACAAAATTCTGGAAAACACCTTATGGTTGATTTATTTATACGTTTTGAACACGCTTATTCTATATTAGCGAATCTCGTGCAAACCGGAGAGTATGGAAAACTACGAAAACTTCAAATTCAAAGAAATACCGCACCCATTTGGGGGGATTTGGGACCAAATAACATTGTGACTGCTTTAATGATACACGACATAGATTTTGTGTCCTACCTACTTGGAAGCCCAGAAAAAATTCAAACTGCCAAAACACTTGGGAAAGAGGGGGAATGTTCCGTTTCAGTTCTTTGCTCATATAGTAATGCATTTGCAGAAATCAATGCTTCCTCTATGATGCCAATTGGTTATCCATTTGCTGTCTCTTATGAAGCAATCCTTGACAATGCTGTAATCCGGTACTACGAAGATCGCTACAATGATGAAAATGGTCGTATTGATACAAAACTAACCTTATATACCGAAAACTCTTGTAAGGACATTCTACCTCAAAACAACTGCTACTTTGAAATGATTCAATATGCTGTAAAAATGGTTCAATCAACAGAAAAACCAATCAATGACATCAACGATGCTGTTATGTCCTTGGAGATGGCATTTCAGGTTCGAGATTTGATTGTATAAAATAACTGATTTCCATTTATATAATAATATTCTTTGACTAACATTCTAAACAAACACAAACGGTATAACCACACTATCCAAACGTGATTATACCGTTAAGTCACTTATTTGTGATACATTTCTCCGTATCTATACTAAGTTAGAGTAAAATATCAACCCTTACTCTTAGTATTTCCTATTACTTTTTGTTATCTCTTCTTATAATAATTCCACATTTCTTTAAAATCACAGCCATCAAAAGTCTTCCAAATCACTTTATGTAAAACTTCCAATAAATCTTTTCCATCAAATACTTTTGCATGTAAAAATTCATCGGCAGAATTAAAGTCATATGCCTTCTTTCCATCTTCCGTTAAACCATACCAAAATACTTCTTCTCCAGTATTCCTATTCTGTGGCATTTTCCCAAGCCAGCAATCCGTATACTGCTCATCACGTTCTAAATAGAAATTTATTTCAATACAACTTCTATTTGATACCACATCTTGAATAATAATGAATGCTACTCTAAGTATCTTTCTATACAATCATAGACATTATCATAGCAATTCACATACTTTAATACTTCTGTTAATAAATCAATATTGTCTTTTATGTCTTGTTTTGTGAGCTTAGCATCCTCTAATAATTTAGAAAGCTGATTCATATTAGAATCGCTACATGCAAGCATACAAGCTATTTCAAAAAAACCGATGAGTGAATTTCGTTTTGAAACACGTTGGCTTACAAGTTGCTCCACCAACTCTCTCCATTCATGAACTGTATGTACTAAATTCAATTTAGGTAAAAGATATGTATTCAAATCTGATTGAATGCGATTTGCAATCTCTTCGTATTCTTGATTTATGTTTTCAGGACGCATACCTCCTCCGATGCAATATCCCAGCTGATTCCTATACGGATGCAACGAGCCTAAATCCGGTAAGAAATATGCTTCGTTGATACTATCTTCTACTATGTAGTCATTTGACAACTCAGTCTCCTCTTGTTCTGTGACTCCGATATTAAACCAAAAGACGTATCCTGTGATCTCATTATTAAAAGTAGAGCTTTGTAGATATATAGATATACTACAGTCCTTACATTCTTTAAAAATCATGTTTCCCTTCACTTTATACCCTGCGGATTGAAATAACGGCTTAATTATTTCCTTAATAATACGATTTTTCTTTTCTTTTGCTGTTAACATCTCTTTGCCCATTCTTCTGACCTCCTATACCTTAATACTTTATCATCAAATACAAAATATACCATTTTCTACCTAAACATTACTTGTCAAGCTTTTATATGTCAAGTTCATTATGATACAGTTCATATATATTTTTATCCAAATAAGGTAAATACATCTATTCTTTTGTGTGCTAATCTAGAGCAATATTAATAATACTAATAGTACTACATCTCTTCCACATATCGTTCAGTTACCTTACATAAAATCATCCGGATATCGTATCTGGAGGATTTTAATACTTTATAAAGGATAGATGTATATGAATAAAAAATTATCTAAAGATGCATATGGCGGCGTACATGGTAAGGATTATGTGCCTTATGTGTCAAGTGGTTCAAGGACGGGTGGAAGCCCAGCTATTTTAATTATTGGTATCGTTCTTGCAGCATTGTTTGCAGCATCCACGGCATACTCTGGTATGAAATCAGGCCTTACTGTTGCAGCTGGTATTCCAGGGTCCATCATTGGTTCCGGCTTGATTGCAGGCTTTTCGAAGAAGAAAGGAATTCTAGGAAAGAACTTAGTTCAGGGAATGTCTAGTGGTGGCGAATCCATTGCCAGTGGCATCATTTACCTGCTTCCAGCAATTTTGCTGATTGGTTCTAATGTAAGCTTTTTTGAAGGCTTATTAGTCAGTGTAGGTGGTGCTTTCTTTGGAATAGGAATCGCATCCTTAGTTTACAAAAACTTAATTGTAGAGGAACACGGAAACTTAATGTATCCAGAATCCATGGCAATTGCCGAAACACTTGTCGCATCTGAGGGTGAAGGCGAATCCATGAAATACATGGCATATGGATTTGGCATCAGTGGTCTGATCACCGTTTTGACTGGTACTTTCCTAAATGTTGTAAATAGTACCATCAGCTATGTCAATGAAACGTTCTATAAATGGAAATTAGAACTAGAAGTAAATCCTCTTTTACTAGGAATCGGATTTATCGTTGGTATGGATGTCTCTCTTACTATGTTTGCAGGCTCCATCTTAGCTAACTTTGCAATCTTACCTCTGATTAGCTATTTCGCAGAACTTGCAGCAAATAACCATAGGGTATGGAATGAAGGTTCAATTGCCATCAACGAAATGATGGTAAATACCATTGCTGGTAGTTATGTAAAATACATTGGTGCTGGTATGATGTTATCTGGTGGTTTAATCGGTGCGCTGAAATTAATTCCAACAATCATTTCTTCTATTAGGGATACACTGGGTGCAAAATCTTCGGAAGGTAAGAGCGATTCAAGGTTCGCAACTTTTATTTTATTAGCTGCCATCCTACTTGGTTTTGTAGCTGCCTTCTTTATTTCAGGTGGTAGCTTTGCAATGGCAGTCTTAGGAGCCATTTTATCCTTTTTCTTATCTTTACTTTTTGTTATCGTGGCCGGAAGACTTGCTGGTACCATTGGAACATCCAACCTTCCTGTTTCTGGCATGACAATTGCATCCTTAGTAATCGTTACTCTGGTATTTGTAATTATGGGATGGACAAGCACAGGAAATAATAAATCACTATTATTATTTGGTACTTTTATCGTAACCGCAATCTCCATTGCTGGTGGATATAGCCAATCTCAAAAAGTAGGATTTATCCTAGGTGGTAAGAAAAGCGAGATGGATAAATATTTTGCAATCGCTAGTGTTGTAGGGGTAGTAATTGTAGTAGGTGTCATCAAATTACTTGCAAATCAACTTGCCATGACAGGAGACAATGTTCCATTTGCACTTCCACAGGCAAACTTAATTTCAACGCTAACATCCGGAATCATGTCTGGCAATCTTCCATGGCATATGATCATCATTGGCGCTGTTATTGGTATCGTTTTATATTTATTAAAACTTCCTGTTATGACCATTGCCATTGGTTTCTATCTCCCAATAGCAACAACATCCATCATCTTAGTTGGTGCGTTTGTTCGTTTCTTCATCGAAAAGATCGCTAAAAATAAAGAAGATAAGGAAGAAAAAGTAGCAAACGGTATCAGCTTATCTTCTGGTCTTGTTGCCGGCGGTTCCATCATTGGACTTGTAGGTATTATCCTTCAGGTTCTTGGAGTAATAGGTGGCGGCAAACCGACAGGTTTTGCAGCTACCAATGGAATGGCCTATTTACTACTTGCTGTCTTAGTCGTATTTACCGTACTCGTATTAATGAAGAAAAAGAAAGAGGCAAAATAGATTGGTAGCCCAGATAATAAAACGTGATTTTAAAGCAATCTTTCATAATATTTCAGCAATTATCGTATTACTTGCGTTATGTGTATTACCGTCCCTGTATGCCTGGGTTAATATAAAAGCATCTTGGGATCCTTATTCGCAAAGTGCAACTAAAGGATTAAAAATTGGTGTTGTAAATTTAGACAAAGGGTTTAGCATCAATAATACCACCATCAATATCGGAGATAAAGTCTTGGAAGGATTAAAAGACAATCACCAGTTAGGTTGGCAGATGGTAGACAAAACTACAGCTAGAGAAGCAGTAGAGGAAGGAAAGTACTTTGCCATGATTACCATACCTGAGCATTTCACGGAGGATCTAACC
>JAEZKD010000007.1 GCA_023415655.1 Bacillota bacterium
TGAAGCCAATCAAGAACAGAGTCAAACTTCAGAGTCAAGTGCAAAACAATTAGAAGATGAGCTACGTTTGGTAGTCTCAGAGGAAGCGCCCTTGATGATGGAGCTGAAAAAGGAATCGGAAAAGCTGTATCAGCATTCCATGTTAATTGGAACCATCTCTCAAAGAGCCGCGAATAGTATTGGGGCGAACGAAGCGATTGCATGTGCAGGTGGATGGTACCATGAGATCGGTAGATTAAAGGGACAAGATTACATTCAAGGTGGTGTGGAATTGATCAAAGAGCATCAATTGCCAGAAGTACTAGCTGATGTAATTCGTCAACATAATTATAAGGTAGATCAACCAAAAAGTCGTGAAGCTGCAATTGTAATGCTTACGGATAATATTATGTCTACCATTACTTATCTGAAAAAGAATCAGGAAGTAAAGATTGGGTTTGATAAGGTAGTAGAGAATACATTTACTGTGTTATTGAATAAAAAGGCATTGGATGAAGCAGGATTTGATATTGCTTCACTGATGAGATTAAAGGACTTTTATCCATCCATGGTAGAAGGACTAAAGGAATAATGAGGTGAAGTAATGACGTTTTATATTGAACATGAAGTAGAAAAAGAACTTGGATTTGATATGGATGCGTTGATTGAACAGGTAATCAACGCAGTCTTAGATTACGAACAATGTCCTTACGAGGCAGAAGTGAATGTGATTTTAACGGATAATGCAGCGATTCAAGAAATTAACCGGGAACAAAGACAAATTGATGCGCCTACTGACGTGTTATCTTTTCCGATGGTGTTTTATACTAAGCCATCGGATTTTGAATGTCTAGAAGAGGAGCAAGCAGATTGTTTTCATCCGGAGACAGGAGAGTTAATCCTAGGTGATATTATTATTTCTTTGGAGAAGGTGGTGAGCCAAGCTCAGGAATATGGACACTCCACTCAACGTGAATTAGGTTTCTTGGTTGCTCATAGTATGCTTCATCTATGTGGATATGACCATATGGAGGAGGAAGAACGTCAGGTAATGGAAGAGAAACAGCGTGAAATTATGGAACTTATTCAGCTGAAGCGTTAATGAGGGGGATGTCATATGGGGAAGAATAAAAAGTATGCCTATTGCGTAGTTGTATTGTGTTTTATGCTAAGTATCCTCTCTGGTTGTAAGAAAAAAACGACGAATACGAGTGACTTTGATCCTATCGTAACACCAACCAGTACAATCACTCCAACACCGACACCAAGTTTAATACCAACAGTACCAGTGGAAGAGTCTCATGAGGGGATGTCTAGGAGTAAGCTAACTGGAGAGTGGATACCAGAAGAGGTTGCTAAAGCAAGACCTTATGCGATCATGTTAAATAATATTGTTTATGCGAATCCACAAAGTGGAATTGGAGAGGCTAGTATTGTCTATGAAGCATTGGTCGAAGGTGGAATTACTCGTTTGATGGGGATTTTTGAAGGGATCAATCCAGAATCAGAAGCTGCAAAACGTATCGGATCAGTCAGAAGTGCAAGACATTATTTTGTTAGCTTTGCAGATGAATATGATGCGGTTTTCGTGCATTATGGACAAACCTCTTATGCTACGAAAAAGATTAAGAAGCTTGGCATTGACACAATAAGTGGAATGTCAGGTGTTGGAGTAAACTCTTTTTATCGTGATAAATCCATTAAGGCTCCTCATAATGCATTTACTGATTTGGAGGGTTTAAGTAAAGCGATGAAGGATGGTAAGTATCGAACCACGTATCGTGAGGACTTTAATGGGCATTATCAGTTTTACGAAGAAGATACCTCCATCGAAGGGGAGCTTGCTTCCAATATCAAGTTAAAGTATTCCAGTCAGATTACTCCAGTATTTCAATACAAGGAAGAGACAAAGGAATATCTTCGCTATCAATACGATGGTGAACACATCGACTATAATACAAAGGAACAGCTTAGCTTTAAGAATCTGATTGTCTGGTTTGTGAAGGAATGGGATATTGATAAGAATGGTTATCAAACGATGGACATTGAAGATTCTTCTGGTGAAGGGTATTATATTACGAATGGTAAATTGAATAAAATTACCTGGAAGAAGGAGGAAGTCACAAAATTCATGCGCTTTTATGATGAGAGTGGCAACGAGCTTACCATGAATCCAGGAAAAACATACATTGCTGTATTCCCAAACAACCGTGTGAAGGATGTAGTGATTCAATAACAAAACACATAAGAGGTCAGCTAATGGCTGACTTCAGGAGGACGATATGAGTAATAAGAACAACAAATATCTCGTCCAAGGTTCGATCCTTGGTATTGCATCGATTATTTCGCGATTTATTGGAATGTTGTATCGTATTCCATTGACACGTATTATCGGTGTGGATGGAATGGGTACGTACAGTGCTGCTTATGAATGGTATAATCTTGCACTGTTATTATCATCCTACAGTATTCCGCTTGCAGTTAGCAAATTAGTATCTGCAAGAGAAATGAACAAGGAATATCGTAATTCCTATCATATCTTTAAAACAGCTATGGTAATCTCTGCCTCGGTTGGTGCCTTAATGTTTGCTGTTGTTTATTTTGGTGCAAGTATCTGGGCCAAACTTTCTGACTATAAAAGCATTGAAATGCCACTTCGCGTGTTAGCACCAGCGATCTTTGTGATGGCAATTATGGGGGTGTTGCGTGGTCTTTTCCAAGGAAAGCGAACCATGATTCCAACTGCATTATCGCAATTGTTAGAGCAAATTGTAAATGCAGGTGTTTCTGTAGCAGCAGCATATCTCTTAATGAAGCAACACAATGCATCCCCTGATATAACGGCTTATGGAGCTACTGGAAGTACATTAGGTACTTTATTTGGAGCTATTTTTGGACTAATGTTCTTGGTGTTGATCTTTGTGGTCAATCGCCCAATATTGAAAAAACGTGTGGCTAAGGATACAACGAATCACCAAGAAAGCTTTGGTGAGGCAGCAAAGGCAATTATCTTTACTGCAGTTCCTATCATCATTAGTCAAACTGCATTCCAAATTTCAGGACTTATTGATACGAAGCTTTGGGGAATGTATGCTGAGTCGCAAGGAATGGAGGAAACAGTAAAGAATACGGTTTGGGGAATCTATTCGGGACAATATCGTTTATTAACGAATGTACCGATTGCGATTGCAACTGCACTTGGTACGGCTGTGGTACCTACCTTGGCGGCGTATTACTCCAAGGGTAAAAAAGAGGAAGTACGCAGTAAAGTTGCCAATACAATGAAGTTTAATATGTTAATTGCATTCCCATCGGCAATTGGCCTTGGTGTTCTTGCAAAACCAATTATTACGATGCTGTTTGGTTATAGTGGGGATGTTAATTTGAGTGCAAATGCACTACGTGTTGGATGTATTGCAGTCGTATTATTTGCCTTATCAACCTTGACGAATGGAGTGTTACAAGGAATCGATAAGATGAGGGTACCAGTAAGACATGCATTTATCTCGTTAATCATCCACATTCCATTGGTTCTAGTTATGTTATTTGTCTTAAAGGTTGGTATCTTTGGATTGGTTTATGGAAATATTACGTTCGCTTTTGTGATTTGTGTATTAAACTGGGTGAGCATTAAAAAAAATCTCAATTACAAACAAGAGGTAGTTCGTACCTTTGTGCTTCCAGGCATAGCAGCAAGCATTATGGGTGTAGCAGCGTTCTTTACGTATCAATTGGTATATTCTCTCATAGCAATCAATTCCTTGAGTGTTTTACTTACTATGATAATAGCAATTGCAGTGTATGGAATTTCGATTGTACTTTTAAAGGCAGTCAATGAAGAAGAGCTTCTTGAGATGCCAAAAGGTTATATGTTATTACGTATCTGTAGGAAACTACATCTTATGAAGTAAGGAAGGATTCCTAAGCCCTCAATTGTTTGATACGAATCATACGATTTTGTATGCAAAAGTTTATTGGTTTGTACTAGATTTTCTTACATTTATGTATAAAAATTCCAATCTTGGTTCACACTTCTTAGAAAAGGAGTGTGATTGCTATGAAACGTTGGGCAGGTTATGTGATCTGTATTGTTGGACTATGTGCATTTTTTACAACCTGTTATTATATCAGTTTTAAGAATGCTCTGGATCGTTTTAATGAGAGTGCGGTAGAAAGGGATTCTAAGATGTTAGAATCGTTTCAGGAGTATCAAAAACAAGCACAGTTATTGAGTCTTCAACAGGATCAGGAAGAAGTGATCAAGACAGAGTCTACAAAAGACGAGGTAATTTCACCAACCACAAAATATTATCTTGAGATTTATCAGGTGAAAACCAATGAACTTACAAGAGAGGAATTCAATCCAACGAGTGAATTGATTGGTCTGAATCGTAGTGAGGTAATTAAATATCTTGCTGATTTTATGGCAAATATGCCATTAAGTGAGAAAAACAAAGGCTTATATGCTTATGATTTGTTACAGTTTTCTTCCAAAGAGATTGTAATACGAAAAAGTTATAATGAAGACATCGTAACGTTTCGGTATTATGTTGCTGTCAAAGATAGTAAAGTGATTGTGTATTACAGTGATCTTTCCACGGTGTACGAATATACCGACATCGATGTGATTCATCTTCCAGAACAGGATCGGAATGATCTGATGAAAGGTATTTATATTAAAACGGAGGAGGAGTTATTCTCATTATTAGAGAGTTACTCTAGTTAATTGAAGAGTTGAGGGAAACGAATGAAGAAATATGATGTAATTATTATTGGTGGTGGAGCTGCTGGAATGATGGCTGCCATACAGGTTGGAAAACGAGGGCGTAAATGCTTGATTTTAGAGCATAACAATCGGTTGGGTAAAAAAATTCTGGCAACAGGGAATGGAAAATGCAACTATACGAATCTGTATCAGGGTATGGAATGTTATCGTGGCTCCAACCCTGAATTTGCATGGAATATAGTAAGTAAGTTTGATTGTAATAAAACGCTTGATTTTTTCAAGGAGCTTGGAATCTTACCAAAATTTCGCAATGGTTATGCCTATCCTAACTCCGAGCAGGCAGCTTCGATTGCTGATGTATTAGCTTTAGAATGTGCAAGATACCAAGTCAAGATAAAGCTGTCCGAGCATGTGGTTGACGTTAAGAAGGAAAAGGATACGTTTTTCGTTTCAACAGAGACGTATACGTATGAGAGTAGTACGGTGATCTTAGCAACTGGTGGATGTGCAGCTATAAAACAAGGAAGTGATGGAAGTGGATATCCAATTGCTCAGAGCTTCGGTCATTCCTTACTACCTTCGTTTCCAGCTTTGGTTCAGTTAAAAACCAAAGAAAAGTATGGTAAAGTGATTTCTGGTGTTCGTTGCGAAGCAAAAGGAAAGATACTATGCGATCAAAAGGAAGTGACTTTTGAAAGTGGTGAATTCTTATTCACGGATTATGGAGTGTCAGGAATTCCAATTTTTCAGATGAGTCGATTTGCTTTGGCACTGCTTGAACAGCAGAAAACTCCAAGGTTATACTTGGATTTCTTTCCAGAGATGACAGAAGAGGAATGCTTTTCTTACTTAAAGCAGAGATTTGTAAATGGTGGTTACAAAACAGCAGAGCAAGTCATGATTGGTATGTTAAATCATAAATTGAGCTATTTGCTGTTAACGGAATGCAAAATATCGTGTTCCAAACCAGCGACCGAGGTTTCAGATCAAGAATTAAAGCAATTCACAAGGTACTTAAAAAATTTTGCATTTACAATCACTGGCTCAAATGGTTTTGAGCAAGCGCAGGTGAGTGCGGGTGGTGTATCTACGACCGAAGTAGATGAAAATACAATGGAGTCAAAGCTTGTGAAGGGATTGTTCTTTGCTGGGGAGATTCTAGATGTGGATGGAACCTGTGGGGGCTACAACCTCCAATGGGCGTGGTCCTCTGGATTCTTGGCTGGGTGCTTTGCGTAAGAAAATTTTACTTTAAGGGTGTCATTTGCATGTGTGATGGGTTGTGGTAGCATATGGCATAAAAATTCATATGATTTGTTCCGATGTGCAGGAATAAGAAGTTCTAAATATCCCGGGTTGGGTTGTGCTGAATGTACGCAAACGTCTTTTATGCGCCATCCATGGCGCAGACAAGACTTGTTTCGACCTCCTGTCGAAACATTGCTGTGTAATCAACGGGATATTAAGAACTTCTAATTCCTTTCCATAGTCACAAATCTCATGAATTTTTGTGCCCTATGCTTTTTTCATTTTTTGACACATGCAAAGGACACCCTGTAAAGTAAAATTTAAGCTTTCTTCGAAAGCTTTTTGATGCTTTGGGTGACGGGACTCCTGTGGGGACAGTGGGTGCAGATATGTTTTTGCTGTACAGAAAAAAGAGTACTAAATAACCCGGGGGACACCATTCACTTCGTCTCACCGACTGAATGCATCTTTTCACTCTATTAGTCGGGCCATTTTGCTTCTTCTTACCGACTGAGTTCAACTTTTCATTCCGTTAGTAGGACACCTTTCACTTCCTCCCACCGACTGAATGCTTCTTTTCACTGTATTAGTCGGGCCATCTATTGTTATATTTATGAATTGTACGTCGATCTTTGCCTAATTCCCTATAATTGGCTTTTATTATTTTCAAAGTTCCCTCCTCCAATAAAGGTTTTAACTACACTAAATCCTTCAAGGATTAATCTGTAATTCTGATATAATCTTTTGAAAATATATCATAATGAATCCTTCATATGAATTCAATATAACTTGGAGGTGTACATTCTTAAATGATCCCATGTGAGCATTCTTATAGTAGCATTTATAAAAGTTAAAAAGACTGTAGACAAAGTCTTATAAATTATTAAGTGCATGTATATGTCTGATTGAATATACATGCACTTTTCTTTTGTCGCTTACTTCTAAATAATAGTTTTCTTGTTCTTCAATAGCTCAACAAACTGGAATTTGGATGAGCAAATAAAATCATTGATAAATTCATAGAATGATATTGACAATGGAAGAAAGATATGATAGATTTAAGTCATAGACAATATGATTCAATGAATTCAACAACGAATCCATTATTATTAAAAAGGAGAAAAAATATGAAAACAATTATAGAAGAACTCAAAGAAATCGAAGCAAAAGTATCAGCACTTATTAAGCGTATTGAATCCGAGGATAAAAGCATTGTTACGACAGTCGGAGAAGTTAGAAAAATTGCAATATTGGAGGAGGTGTATCGACTTGGTGGAATTGCTACAGCTCAACAAATTTCTGATTTTGCGAGAAAATACGGTAAAACGCCGAGCTCAACTGCAGGCTATTATTCAGGTAATAAGCCATCCTTAATAGCTACCGCAGATCGGGAAGCAAGAGAATTAACGGAAACTGGGAAACAAGTTGTAAAGGGAACACGTGAAAAATGGGGCGATAATTGGCTTGATCGTATCCCACTTGACATTGTAGGAAATGAATATACACAAGAAGCGGAGGTATCTTTTTAGTAGAAGTCAACAGATGGTCGTAAGCCATGCAATATGTTTTAAGAATGATACCATTGAGATTAGCTATAATTGTGATAAATGAATAGGAGATTGGAAAGTATAATTTAACCTCCTAGTACAGAATAAAGGCATGGATGATTTCCATGCCTTTATTAATCTACGTTATGAAATTATAATTTGTGGATTTTTACATAATAAGGGTTATCTTTTGATTTCTCTAATCATTGTATATTCATTGAGTAAAGTCCCATCTTTCAATTGAATTGCATTGGGTTTCACTCCCGTTATTCTAAAACCCATTTTCTCATACAGTGCTCGTGCACGACTATTTCCTTCAATAAATTCAAGTTCTATTTGTATTAAATTTTTGTTTTCCTCTGCAATATGTATTAACTCATGGAATAATCTAGTTCCAATGCCTTGATTCCAAAATTTACTTAATAGTGCAATCGCTACAGTGGCTCGGTGTCTCGTTTTTATACCCTTACTCCAAGAAATCTGACAGTTACCAGCAACTTCTCCCTCGACCAAACATACAAGCATAGCCTCGTGATCGGATTCGTTTACTCTATCAAACAAAGCTTTTTCATCTTCTGCAGTATATTTACCACACTCCTCAGGATATCGCAAAATAAAGTCTGATTCACCGGCTGAGATATATAGATAGTCTAGCATTCCTTGAATATCCTCATCTTTCGGACTACGAATCACCGCATTTCTTCCATCTTTTAGTTTGAATTCAATTTCTTTAATAATCATAGTTTGTCACCTCAAAAATTCTAATTGATTTAATTATAACAGAGATGGGAGTAAAGACAAGTGACTTTGTCTAAAGTATCTGATAGACCATCTATTGCAATAGTGATACAATTAACTAAAACTATTTATATTCTGTGAGGTGTGTTATGATAAAAAACCTAGTTGTTATGGTTCTTTTTGCATTAGTTTTATGTATTACTGGCTGTATCAAAAAAGAGTCATCTACAACGGATACTCTTTCTATTAAAGCAGTATCCTCAGAATTAGTAATTGAATCATCATCTAATAAAGTTGATGATTTCCTTATCAAAAACAAAAACTTTACCACAGACTATGAAAAGGATATTTGCTATCATATAACTCCAGATTTCATAGAAAATAACTCTGATTATTCTATTTTCAAATATGCCAGTTCTACAGCATCCTTTCTACTTTTTGATGATGCAATTTACGGACTTGGTGTATTTCTTGGAGGAAACGGTTTAACAAGCATGGCTCTTGGAGATTTGGATAAAGATAATCAATATGAATTGTACTTTACATTCTCATGGGGATCTGGACTTCATCGTTCACAAATTGGTTATTTCAACCCTTCTACAAAAAAAGTAACGGTGTTTGATTACTCTTATTTCAATCATGACATGATTTTAACTAAGAATGACGAAGGAACTTTATGCGTAAATGAAGCTATGATTGAAGGCGTTTCATTTGTGGATTATACTATTAAGTCTAAAAAATTAGTGGCTAATATTGTTTGGGAAAAAGGCAGTATTAAACTAAATGTTATAGAAAATGAGTAGGCATACAAAATGATCAAGATCAGAGGTTAAAATAAATTACTCACTTTCGTACTTAGCATTTTCCAACTTCCACTTTTTACACTGTTCAATTCGTGCACCATGTGGTGTATCTCCATATTTAGGATCACATGAATACTGGATTAGAAGATCACAAGGAAATTCAAAACACTCCCCACAATGTAAAGCTCCTTTCTTTTGACAACATGTAGCAATTGGACACTCACCATGAAATGGATTTCCATTTGTTTCTATACAACCACCACAGTGATAGGGTTCCTTCCATTCACATCCTACGCAATGTAATCCGCATCTTGAATCTACCAAAAATTTTCACCTCCGTTTCCAATAGTATAACAAATTGAACATGACAGCATTATGTCATGATTTATATATGATTCTCATTCTTTCAATTTCACTTTTTATCTCAGTGTAAGATTATAATTTTTGAGAATTAATTAACACTTTTAGTAGGAGTTTGTTAAATAATATTGTATTCAAGTCTTGTTATAATCAGGGTAGTTGTATTATGATAGTAAATGAACTTTAGTTGAACAAAAATAGTTGAAAGAAAATACATAAAGAACAAAACATAAAGAAGAAAACATAAAGAACAAAACATTAAGAACATCTTTGAGAAGGAGCAACTGAAAGGATGAAATGACAAATGAAAAAATATATAGTGTACGTATCAGTTGGTGTTGAGCTGACAGTTAATCTGATCCCTC
>JAEZKD010000011.1 GCA_023415655.1 Bacillota bacterium
CAATCTACTCTATAAAGGTGGTCGGATTTTAATCATTGAATCGGAAGAGGTGATTAATAATTACAAGAGTGAAATGGAAGACTTTTTTCATAAAAAATATAATACGCTGATATCGGTTTATTTTTCTCATCCGTTTAATAATGTGATTGAGATTATCGAAAAAATTGATTCTCTACCGAAGGTTATGGAGATCACCGTTGGAATTATTATAAGAGGATTATCCTGTGTTGAGTTTCTGACGGAGTACTCGGTGAATGAGATTAAGAAACGACTTTTGGATGAACTTTATAATAAAGATAATATCATAATTAGTAAAAATACGATTATAACGATTACAGAATGTAATAACTTTCTTAATGGATACCTACGAGCTCATGAATTAAATGAAACGATGTATTTAAGGAATTTTTATACCCCTCTAAATATCATCAATATTAGCTGTGAGTTGCTTTTTTCTTCTTTATACTCGAATACCATATTTGAATGGACTCATAATTTAAAGGATAATATAAAATCGAAAACGCAGCTCAATCAGTATATTAGTAAAATGGCGGAGGAGTGTAAAAAGAATTTTTATCATCCCAAAGAAGTTAAAAAAGCCTTCAGCCTGGTATTACATAAATATGAAGCATTATACTCAATCAGTAGCCATGACAGCATGCATAAAAAGCTTCTCGAGTCTGAAAATCTCATTGATTTAGAGAAGAAAATGATTGAGATTATTAACTCTATTCAGAATGAGGCAAATAATTATAGCTATATTGTTAATTCGGCATTGGAATATATCGGAATTAATTATGTGAAAGCTGATTTACAATTATCCGAGGTTGCTCAGTATGTTGGAATGAGCCCTGGCTATTTGTCAAAAAAGTTAAAAGAAGAGACTGGTAAAAATTTTCAAGAAATTTTAATTAATTATCGAATGGAGCAAGCATTAAATTTATTGAAAAAAAGTAATAAAAAAGTTTATGAAGTAGCAGAACAAGTTGGCTATGAAAATTATAGATCATTTGTTAATGCATTTTCGAACTATTATGGTATAAATCCTAAAAAAGTAAAATAAAGGAATACAATATGCGTTATTCTATATTTAAAAGAACATTAATCATTATAATCTTAACCTTTTTCACCAGCTTCAGTTTAATCTTTGCATTTCAATATAGAGAAGCCAGGAATACGATAAAAGCACAAATCGTAAATAATTCATTGGATAACCTTTCCATGATCGAATCTTATCTAAAGATAATCATTGACAAACAGGTAAGCTTTATATCTCAATTAACACTAAATAAAAAGCTACAAACCTTAGATGAAGAAAACATAAATAATTTATTTCAATCTTATTCTACTACTTATACTAACATTGATTCGTTTATGTTAATACGAAATGATGAAATAATCGCAATCAATAATAACATGCTTATTGTAAACAGAAAAATTGATACGTCTAAATATTATGAAATGAGGCAGAAGAGCAGGTTAACAATTACTACTCCATATTATTCTACAATCTTAGCGAATCGTGCCATTGCAATTATAAGCTCCATTATTGATGAAGATAATCAAGAATCACTTCTTATTGCAGAGATACGTCCGCAAACATTATTCGGTTCCCTTACACAGAAAATATCAAGCTCTGAGACTTTAGTTGTACTTAATAGTAATGGAAAGAGTGTCTATTTTGATAACTATTCAAATCTTATCGGTAATCTTGCCGATACAGATGGACTCTTAGACATTGACAACAATTTGAAAAGCAAATTGTTAAAGGTAAAATCAAATATATCGGAGATAAGCCTCGGTAATAAGAAATTGATTGTTCGGCGAATCAGGTATGATAATCGATGGAATTTATACTTTATAACCGATTATACATATTATTATAAGACACTATATCAAATGATTAAAAATTATTCGATTATTGGATTTCTATCAATTCTGTTAATTATACCAATATCGTTAACCATCAGTTTACTTATTACAAAGCCTATTAAAAATCTCAATAAGCAGATTAATCAAACAACTCCTGATCTTCCGGTACCTAAATTAGAATCAAATAAAATCACTGAAATCAATCATTTAGCAATGAGCTTCAATCATCTTTTGGATGATTTACAGGCTGCAGCGGAACAAAAAAGTCAAATGCAGAAAAAGCAATTTGAATACGAATATAAAGTACTGCAGAGTCAGATACAGCCCCACTTCTTATTTAATATTCATATATGTATTCATGCACTTTTGGAACAAAATAAAATCATAGAGGCACAAAAAATGCTCCACTCCTTTGATACTTTATTAAGAACGATTACCTATAATCTTGGTGAGACCATAAGTCTTAATGAAGAAATGGTTATTGTGCAGGAATATACCAGGCTGCAGCAATTTAGATTAGGAGATACCTTTGACTTAATCCTAGGTGATTTTGAGCAATTTAAAGAGGTGAAGGTTCCAAAACTATTATTACAGCCAATCATTGAAAACGCTATCTATCATGGTTTCCAGAAGCTTTTAAGGAGAGGTGAGATTCATATAAGGTTTGATCGTCTCGATAATGAGTTGCACATTTTTATTGAAGATAATGGAATTGGCATCCCCCCTGATGTACTAAGAACAATATGGACAAGCAGAGAGGGAGCACCCAATCACCAAGGCATGGTATCAATCGGACTTAAGAACGTGAGGGAGAGAATACGACATTTTTATGGAAAGGAAAGTGATATGTATATCAGTTCAAGAGAAGGTATAGGTACTATTGTTGAAATAGTCCTTAGTATTGTATAAAAGTCATAAATTCTATATCAAAATAACTGGATTTATGACAAAAGTGCCGATAACAACATTGTTTGCTCCCTTAAACTTGGTAAAATATATGTAGTACTAATGATTTAGGGGGGTAAATAATGAAGGATTTATCTAGGAATAATATAAAGAAAGAAAAGAAGCTAGTTAAAACGATTATTTCTCAAAGAGCATTATTATTGATGTTACTTCCGGGAGTAGTCTTTTATATTGTGTACTTATATGCACCCATAGTTACCGGTGTGATTGTAAGTATCAAAGATTATAGTATTAAAGCAGGTATTCTAGGCAGTGAATTTGCTGATCCTTGGTATAGAAACTTCGAGTTTTTCTTTAAATCTCCAGCGTTTTTCCCATTAATTAAAAACACATTTATCATCAGCTTTACCAAAATATTTTTAGGTATACCATTAGCGATTGCTTTAGCAATTTTGTTGAATGAGTGCAAATCCTTAAAGCTTAAGCGTGTCGTTCAAACCTTGACTTATATGCCTCATTTTCTATCCTGGGTCGTTATATATGGTATGTGCTTCATTTTATTTTCTGAAACGAACGGATTAATCAATGATTGGATACGAACACTAACCGGTAATGCTATTCCGGTATTAACAGAGCCCAAAATGTTTCGAAACATGATTATCGGGACGGACATTTGGAAGACTACCGGATGGTCAGCAATTATCTATTTAGCAGCAATATCGGGCATCGACCCTCAATTATATGAGGCGGCGCATATGGATGGATGCAGTCATTTTAAATCGATTTTTTATATTACTATTCCTTCGATAAGCAGTATCATCATAATAACTCTGATTCTTCGTTGCGGAACCGTTTTGAATGCCGGTTTTGATCAAATTTATGTAATGTATAATGAAGGTGTTTATTCGACGGTAGATATTATCGACACATGGGTATTTCGAACAGGCTTTGAAAACTTTAACCTTTCATTGTCAAGTGCGGTAGGATTATTCAAATCATTAATATCATTTGCATTAATCGTTACTGTTAATAAAATATCAAATCGCTGCAGAGGAGAATCATTATGGTAAAAGGTAGAAGTGAAAAAATATATCAGTTTTTTGTAGCAAGCATTTTGATCATTATTGGTATTTTATGTTTATTCCCGATGCTATATGTAGTTTCTGTATCACTAACTCCATATGAGGAGTATTTAAGGCAGAGCGGAGTTGTTTTATTTCCCAAAAAAATTACCTTTGAAGCATATAGTCAATTCTGGATGGAGCCCTATGTTCTGCGTTGCTTTATCAATACGGTCTTAATTTCGACCTTCGGTACAGCATTAAATATTATTGTCACAGTATTAATGGCATATGCATTATCGAAAAAGGACTTGGTGTTTGGCAAATTTTTCACTCTTTTTGCTTTAATACCATTAATGATTAGCGGAGGAATGATCCCGACCTACTTAATGGTAAAGAATACAGGTCTTCTAAATTCATTGGCGGCACTGGTTATTCCGACATTAGTTGCTCCATACACTTTGCTGATTACAAGATCCTTTTTTTCAAGTATTGATGGAAGCCTCTTTGAATCAGCTCGAATTGACGGAGCCGGAGAATTTAGAGTACTCTGTTCCATTGCTTTACCGGTATCCATGCCGATTATAGCGACCATCGGTTTGATGTATGGAGTAGCTCACTGGAATGAGTATTTTTCAAGTCTAATGTATAATAACGACTCAGCAATGCGTACTTTGCAGGTCGTATTAAGAGAAATGCTAAATAGAGCAAACAATATGGATGCAGAAATTACGGTTCCGACAAGAACCTTGCAGATGGCCGGTGTTGTTGTTTCTGCTGTACCAATTATTGTTGTCTATCCGTTTTTACAAAAACATTTTACACAGGGGATTATGCTGGGAGCTGTAAAAGGATAAAGATATCCTTTTCACATAAAAAGATATTAAGGAGGAAGGTAGTTATGAAAAAGTTAGTAGCAATCTCATTAGTATTCGTATTAATTTTTGGTTTAATCGGATGCGGAAAAAAGGAAGTACAGGAAACAAAGAGTTCTGGTGGTGAAGCTGTAAGTAAAAGCGAAGGGGAAACTTCAACCGAAGTGACTTCCATTTCCTTATATGGTATTCCTGTTACCATTCCGGATTCTGATACGATAATCCCGGAGTTAGAAAAAAGAGTCGGTATTGATTTGGATATTACAAGCACAGGCGGTGATGAATCACTCCTTGTATCTCGATTAGCAGGCGGTGATATCCCGGATGTGTTTCGAGTAACTACCTTAAGCAATTTGGCGTCCTATAAAAAGGATGGTGTTTTATTAGACTTGACGGATTATTTGGATAAAATGCCAAATGTAAAAAATATGTTTACGGAGCAGCAATGGGCACGTGTTACTTTTGATGGTGGC
>JAEZKD010000071.1 GCA_023415655.1 Bacillota bacterium
ATGCGAAGTGAGATTATCATCCAGATTATCTGGTTATGGTAATCAAAAGTATTCCTCGATAGCTCAATGGTAGAGCACACGGCTGTTAACCGTGGGGTTGTTGGTTCGAGCCCAACTCGGGGAGCTAAATATTCCATCATATATTAGTATGCGATGGAATATAATATTGTATAGGGCGACATAGCCAAGTGGTAAGGCATGGGTCTGCAACACCCTGATCATCAGTTCAAATCTGATTGTCGCCTCTCTTTAAAACAGGATAAAACCTGTTTTTTTTGTATTTAGAAAATTCGATTCTTCGCCAATTAAAGATCACCAAAATTAAGGCAAGATTACACTGTACTAAAAAGGAGATTCAAGATATTCTTGAATCTCCTTTTTAGCTACTCTACAATTCTATCTTTATAAATACCATTTGATGTCCTTCATTCTCCATTACGAATCTATTCCCATCAATTTTAGCTACTGCTGAAGTGGTGTTCCCTGAGATTGTAATCTCATCATCATATTGGGACCAGGATGCTTCTCCACTCTGACCATTAGCTAAAACCAGAACAATACCATCTTCTTTGAACTCATATGTTATTTCACCTAGCTCAAGTTCAATAATTTCACTAGTTATCTCTTGTCCATCAGGTGAGATCCAACTAGATAGTACCCAAGTAGTACCTGTTACATCAGCGATTTTACTTGTACAAGCTGTTAATATACTAGTAGATATGTATACGAGGGCTAATAAGAATGAAAGCTTTTTTATCATATGAAATCCTCCTATATTATATGTAACATGTGTAACTACCTCTCCAATAGGATAACATACAGAAAATGGAAAATCAATGAACGAATATACATATAGTGCAAATTCGTGCATAATATATAAAGTTATTAAAAAATATGACATTAAATTAACACAATGATAGAATATTATGGAAGAGAAATAAAGTCTGATCGATAAGAAGGAGTGGTTAAATGTTAAAATTACAAAAGAAAGTAGTTCCTATTCATTTTATCATGTTTATGGTGTGTGCTTTGCTTGGAATCGCATTTAGTACCACTCATAAGGTGTCATGCAAGCAAATTGAAAAAATGGAGTATCAGAATCCGGAAGATATTATTATTGCAACTCCATCAGACGAGTATAAAACAAAGGCATCCAAAATTAGTATACTTGGAGCTTGCGACTTTCGGTATCCTTTGTATATGAATGGCGAGGCAATTGCTACAACAGAACATGGTTTCTTTACGCAGTATGTGGAGTTGGATGTTGGTGAGAATGTCTTTCAGTTTGAGAATAATGGAAAACAGAAGGTTATAACAATTATACGTCAGAAAGCTTCCACTGGTACTTCGAATGGATCAACAAACAGCAATAAAACAAAATATAAGGCGTATACACAAGATACCTATGGTGTTGTAACAGAAAGATATGTGATGCCAAGAAGTACTGTCAATAGTTCGGATCTTGAATGTATGCCATTAACGAGAGGAACCACATTTCAGATTCTAGGTGAATATGGCAGTTATTACAAAATTGCGGATGGCAGCTACGTTGCGAAGTCCAGTATATCTAAATATGTGAAAAAACTAGAGATCAATAAAGTTACAAAAGCAAGAATTGAAGAAAAGGAAGATACTAATCAAGTTGTTACACTATTGACGATGAATGTGAATACTTTATATGAGGTGTATTTTGAAGGTGATTGTATCTATCTGACACTTTATCATACAACTTCAGCTAAAAAGCCATCTGTTCCAAAGAATAGCTTAATAAAATCTGTATCATTAACTAAGAATACAAAAGATCAACAGGTTACATACTGTTTCGAATTATACTCTGCGGAGGATATTCTAGGGTATGATGTCTTATTTAACTCTGGAGTTATGAAATTTGAGCTCAAGAGAGGACCACGTCTTGAAGAACAGGGAACACTAAAAGGAACAACTATTTTTCTTGATGCAGGACATGGTCAGAGTGATTCAGGTGCATTGGGGCCTCTAGGGAAATATGGGCCAATGGAAAAAGATATTAATCTAAGCATAGCACTTTATACGAAAGAGTATCTTGAGAATCTTGGTGCGACAGTAATTATGTCTAGGAGTGATGATACTTTCTACTCCTTATCCGAACGTGTTTCTATGATTCGGAACTTAAGACCTGATATCTCAGTATCTATCCATGGAAACTCCTTAGATTATGCTTCTAATTATTCAAATGCGAGTGGATTTTTAACCTATTATAGCTACATGATCGCTGGCGATGTTCCAACTATGATCAATAATAGAATTGCAGATGAACTTAGCTTTCAAGCAAAGAGTACTAGATCCAAGAGCCTGTCCTTAACAAGACTAACCACATGTCCTTCTGTATTACTTGAGACAGCCTTTCTATCGAATCCAAATGATTATGAATACTTAATTAATGGTAATAATCAAATTGCTTTTGGCCAAGCAATTGGTAAAGCAATTCAAAATTATTTAGAGAGTGTCAAGTTTACGGAGAGTGTAACTTATACCGTACAAAAGGGTGATACGCTATCTAAAATTGCAAATCAGTATGATACAACAGTCAAAGAGATTATGGACAATAATGGTATTACGAATGAAAATTATATTTTTATAGGTCAAGTGCTAACTATACCACGTTAGTATATAATAAAATCAGCTTAATGGTGAATCGTATCACATGGGGGACATGTCGTACATTCGATACACCATTAAGCTGATATAAAAGGAAGAAAAAATGCTAATTTAGCTTAGCATAGGGTATGATACAAAGACTTTCGTAGTCTTTGTAGGATAATTATATTATATCATATAATTTCGATATAGATTAAATGTTTTCGTTAAGATTACGTTCTATTTCGCATACATATTACAAAAATTGTAAATTCAATTATTCTCAATGTAGGATGAGTCGAGGAGTATTACTATGATTAGAATAGCCATATGTGATGATAGTAAGTTCGATCTTGAAGTTATGAAATCTGTTTTACAAGATTACTATATGGGAAAGAACTGTTTTTGTGAAATTAATACATTTACAAGTGGTGAAGAGTTAGTAAAAACTTATGAGACCTATGGAAACCAATTTCATTTATTATTCTTAGATATCTATATGAAAGGAATGAATGGGATTGAAACAGCAACTCTCATTCGCCAATACGACAAAAAACTGAAAATTGTGTTTTGTACGGTTAGCATGGAACACGCGATTGATAGCTATGGTGTATATGCATATGGTTATTTGGTAAAACCATTAGATATCGATAGAATCAAGGTATTACTTGATCAGTTTACAAAAGAGGTTTTGGAACAAGACATTGGATACCTACGTATTAAGTCTGAGTATGCAGATTATCTTGTAGCGTTAAGAGAAATTGTATATATTGAGAGTAAAGATAAAATTCTAATGATTCATAAGTTAAATAAAGAGATAATTAAGACCTATGGGAAGCTAAGCAATTTAGAGCAACAATTAAGTGACCAGCATTTTATCAGATGCCATCAGAGTTATATTGTAAATATGGAGCATATTCGTTCTGTTGAAAAAGGAGCTTTTCTGACCATAATTGAAGAGATTGTACCTATTCGTGTGAAGGATTATAATAAATACCGTGAAATTTATCAAAAGTACATACTTTGTAATTTTTAATAGATATTAAATCTCATTACAGAAGAGAGAGCGGAGTACGAATGAGAAATTGGATATAGGTTGAGATATCTAATTCGAGTTAGTTTTACACTTGAAGAATAAATATTGTAGCAGTTTCTTAAGAATAATGACACGAAAGGAACATATCTATAGAATATAGTTGAGATAATATTAAGTTTCTTAAGCAAACTTAAGTTTACATTATCATTTAATACAACTCAAGTTTACAATAGGTCAGTTGAGTACTAATGGTAACGCCAAGAAGTATCAGGATAAATTCATAGCACTTATGACAGAGCAAAGCTTAGGATAAGGAGGCTTGTCATACAATTATGAAAAGAAGATATGTCATTTTATTTATATTAGTTACTGTACTTTTACTTGGTACAAATTTTACTTCTATTATGTATTATGGTGTACAAATGGGAGATAAGAATGAGGAGTTAGAGGAAGCATATGCTCTGATTCTGAGTCAAGAAGAAGAGATTAAGCAGCTAAAAGATACAGAGAAAAAGTATAATTTAATAATAGAAGAAAATAAAGAATTAGCGCAAAGTCAGAAAGTACTAGAAGAGAAAAACCAATCGTTACTTCAAACGTATCAGTCGCTTACAGCTCAGTTTGAAACGCTTAAGCAAAACAGCCAGGAGTTAGAACAAAAGCTAACTGAAATGGATCAAGTTATGAAGGAATACGACTACATATTCGAGTATGATCCAGTGACTATGGAGGAGTATCAAGTTTATATTCAAGAATTAGAGGATCGGATTCTTGAATCTGGAGGTTTTGATAAATACGAGCAACCAAAACGTTGGAAAGATTATGGAAATGCTGTTATCTGGCTGGAGGATGGAGCAAGTGATAAGTGGGCAGATCAAGTGATTGAGTACCTCAATTACCTTCCTAATAACATGATTCAGGAATTGAATGAGAATGGTTGGATGGTGATTGTAACACCGAGGAGTCTTGAAGATGTATATGAGAGTGGCGTGACCAATACCGTAGGGCTAACCGTTTATTATCGAGCTCGCATTTACCTACAAAACAATTCATTTTCAATTGATTATTGTACCATACATGAAATTGGGCATGCACTTGATTTTATACAGAATTTCATTTCCTATAGTGAGGAGTGGACAGAAATCTACGAGAAAGAGGCTAAAAATTCTGGCCTTGCAAAATATTTTACTAGCTCAAGTTCGGAGTATTTTGCAGAAACGTTTCAATCCTGCTTTTTATCTCCGGATAAAGTAAAGGAGAAGGCACCTCTTTCGTATGAGTATATGATGAAATTTATTGAACAATATAAGTAATAATATAAACAAAGAGGCACAGCTCTATTTAAATTGGGAGAGATGCCTCTTTGTTTATATTTATTCAACCTTAAGTTTTGGTATCACTACATTGTAATAAAAATCTTTCACAGAATCTTTGGAAACATTATAAATCATTGGATCATCATCGATTTGAACAGATACGCCACCTTGGCAATGTCCTAGGCAAAATACAGATTTCAATTCAATTTGTGATCCATTTACATCCTCTTCCGTAAGTTGTTGTAATTCAGTAATTACATTATAGGATCCTTTTAAATGGCACGAACTGCCAATACAGATACTTATCAGCATAGAAACCTCTCTTCTGAAAGAATTAATCTTCCTTGACATAAGATACATGGAGTAACTCGTGAGTACGATGCTTCAGTAAACCATTATATAAAGACATCATAAGAGGATTCTCTTCACTACGTTTTAACTGAGATACTTTGTCAGCTTTATACATTCCATGTGCACGTGCATCTTTTTCTTGTTTAAGGCTAAATGGTTGACCAGCACCAGAGATACATCCTCCTGGACAGGCCATTACTTCTACAAAGTCAAAATGTTCTTCTCCACATGCTATCTTACGAATTAAAGCTTCTGCATTGGCTAGACCACTCACAACAGCGATTTTTAAAGATAACTCATCGCTTAATGTAAGTTCGCATATCTTAACACCATCCATACCACGTAATCCAATAAACTCAATGTCTTTTAAGGATTTTGAGCTCTTATCAGCTACTACACGACGCACAGCAGCTTCTGTTACACCACCGGTAACACCAAAGATGACACCAGCTCCAGAATAGAGTGAAAATGGCATATCCGAAGCTTCTGGATCGAGTTCATTAAACTGGATACCAATTTCTTTTATCATCTTAACAACTTCAGTTGTAGTGAGAACATAATCGACATCAGCAATCCCATCACGTATAAACTCTTCACGTGCTGCTTCATATTTTTTAGCAGTACAAGGCATAATAGCAACGGAAACCGTTTCCATCCCTTCGGCCTTATCTAAGCCTTTAAAATGCTCTTTGATTACGGCACCAAACATCTCCATTGGTGATTTACAGGTTGATATGTATGGAAGTAATTCCGTGTGTTTGGTTTCCACATAGCGAATCCAACCAGGACAACAGGAAGTGAATAAAGGATACTTGCAATTCCCATTCTCTATCTTCTTGATTAGTTCTTTGGATTCTTCCATTATGGTTAAATCAGCGCCTACGCTAGTATCAAAGATTGCATCAAACCCAAGACGACGTAGTGCTGCAACGATTTTTCCAATGACATTATCCCCTGCTTTTAGGTTGAACTCTTCACCGAGTGCAACACGAACGGCAGGTGCAATCTGAACAACCACACGTTTTTTTGGATGATAAATTGCTTTCCATACTTCCTTTAGATCACTTTTCACTGTAATAGCAGCAGTTGGACAAACTGCAGCACACTGACCACAGTTAACACAATTGGTATCTGCTATTTTTCGATTGAAGGCTGGACTTACTATCATTTTAGCACCTCTATGTGCAAAGTCAATGGCACCAACATTTTGGACCTCATTGCACATTCTGACACAATCGCCACAGAGAATGCACTTACTTGGATTGCGTACAATGGATTTTGAGGAGGTATCAATTTCGGAATCTATGGTGGTATTTTCAAAACGAACATTTTTAATACCAAAACGGTGTGCTAATTCTTGAAGACGGCATTTACCATTTTTATCACATACGGTACAATCTCTACAATGAGCTGCAAGTAATAATTCAAGAATCATCTTTCTATGTTGATGCAATTTTGGTGTATTGGTTTTAACCTCCATCTTATCTTTGGGTGGAGTAGAGCAGGAAGCGAGAATGTCACCCCATTGATCCTCAACAACACACATTCTGCACGCTCCATAAATGGACAAATCAGAGTAGTAGCAAAAAGTAGGAAGATCAATTCCAGCTTTACGCACAAGAGCTAATATATTTGGTTCATCATTAAACTCAACTCGATTGCCATCAATTATCATGTATTTTGACATTGTATCTCTCCCTTCTATTAACATTCTACAATTGCTTTAAAGCTGCAGCTATCTTTACAGGAACCACACTTAATACATTTCTTAGCATCTAGTATATGAGTTTTTTTCACTTCTCCACTGATTGCGCCGACAGGGCATATTCTTGTACATTTTGTACAGCCTTTGCATAATACAGGATCAATTGTGAGTGTAATAAGTGCTTTACATTGGCCTGCCGGACATTGATGATCGATCACATGAGCAAGGTATTCTTTACGGAAATATTTGATGGTAGAAACGACAGGAGATGCAGCAGTTTTACCAAGACCACAAAGAGCAGTAGCAGAGATGGTTTCTGATAACTCCTCTAGCATATCAATATGTTCTAGTGTGCCTCGTCCTTCGACAATGTCAGTTAATAATTCTAACATACGTTTTGTACCTTCACGGCAAGGAACACATTTACCACAGGACTCATTCTGAGTGAAGTTCATAAAGAATCGAGCCACTTCTACCATACAGCTCTTATCATTCATTACAACAAGTCCACCTGAACCAATCATTGCACCTACTTTTTTCAGGGAATCAAAGTCAAGTGGTAGATCAAGATGATCATTTTCGGCGTTCATAACAAGACATCCACCAGATGGACCACCAATCTGAACTGCTTTAAATTCACCGTCCTTCACACCACCACCGATATCATAGATTACTTTACGTAAGGTAGTACCCATTGGAACTTCGATCAAACCAGTATTCATAACATTTCCAGTCAAAGCAAATGCTTTCGTTCCGTGATTCTTTTCTGGTCCATAGGTTTTGTACCATAGGGCTCCTTTGATTATGATGGAAGGAACATTACAGAAGGTTTCTACATTATTTAAAACAGTTGGTTTTTCAAAGAGCCCCTTCTCTACGGTTCTAGGAGGTTTAACTCTTGGCATACCACGATTTCCTTCAATAGAAGCAGTTAAAGCGGAGCCTTCGCCACAAACAAATGCACCAGCACCTTGACTAATATGTAAGTGAAAATGAAAACCAGAGCCTAAGATATTCTCTCCTAATAAACCAGCTTTGGTTGCTGACTCAATTGCAGTTTCTAAACGATGTACAGCTAAAGGATACTCAGCACGAACATAAATATAACCATAGTGGGCTTTGGTTGCTATTGCAGCAATGATCATACCCTCGATCATACGATGTGGATCCCCTTCCATCATGGAACGATCCATGAATGCTCCTGGATCACCTTCATCACCATTGCAGACAACATACTTTATTTCTTCGGTTTGTCGAAGCACTTGAGCCCACTTTCGTCCCGTTGGGAACCCACCGCCGCCACGTCCACGAAGAGAGGATTCTGTAATCTCATCTACAATCTGTTCTGGAGTCATCTCAAAGAGAGCTTTAGCAACCGCAGCATAACCACCAACTGCAATATATTCCTCTATGGATTCTGCATTGATATGTCCACAATGTTCGAGAGCTACACGGGTTTGCTGAGAATAAAAAGGAATTTCCTCTTGCTTGTGATAGGAATTCCCTTCACTATCTTTATATATGAGTCGTTCAATCACCTCATCTTTTAGGATGCTCTTTTCGATAATCTCTTCGCAATCCTCTTCTTTTACTTTAATATACAGAACTCCAGATGGTTCAATACGAAGCAATGGACCCATTTCACAGAAACCATGGCAACCACTCTTTTTCATACCGATACTTTCGTGAGGTTCTTTTTCTAAGGCTAAGGAGCAGGTAAGACCTTTTGTCTCCATGAGCTGCTGTAATTTAGCATATATATTCAAGGAACCACTCGATACACATCCTGTACCAGCGCAAATTAAAATCTTTTTGTATTGACTATCCAGAGATTGTTTATAGAAAATTCGTGCGGCTTCTAATTCTTTGGGAGTATTAATTCTCATCGTTTTGCGCCTCCCTTAACTCTTTTATTAATGCTTGGGCTTTTTGAGGTGTCATCGCTGGATATACCATATCATTCACCGTACAAACTGGGGCTAAGCCACATGCACCAAGACAGGAAACTGTCTCAACGGTAAATAACATATCCTGTGTGGTTGGGTTCTTTTCCGATACACCGAGCTGTTTTCTGAATTCATCGAGAATTGGTATCGATTTACGAACGTGACAGGCAGTACCATCACAGACTTTTATGACATATTTACCCTTTGGATCCAAAGAGAAGTTTTCATAAAAGGTAGCAACTCCGTATACCTTCGCCTCGCTTAAATTCAATGCATTTGCTATGTAGCTTAATACTTCCTCTGGAAGGTACCGATATATTTTCTGAACCTCCTGCATAACCGCGATAACCTGTGTATGGTTGTAATCATGAGCCTTTAGGATAGCATCAATTTTTAGAATCTCATCTTGCGCTAGCATAAGCAACTCCTTTCTTATCTAGTTTCTTTATGGTTAACTTTGATAAAAAATTATCAAACATGACTAATGTAACATGAATTTACATATATTACAAGGGAATTGTTGAATTCTATGTATGTTTAATAGCTTAAATTTTTATAAATAGGTGATGAATTTCAATGAGTTTACGAAATTAATGATACAATATTGGAAATATGAGATAAAAAAGGTTATATTATTGAAAGTAAATGATAAATTAATAACAAAGTATTTTGCATTTTTAAGCAAAAAAAAGCCTCCATAACGGAGGCAAATATAACATAAGAAGAAAAGATTAATTAGTCTCTATGCATATGGATACCAACAGTATCACATGCAGTAACAGTATCATAAATCTTACGCTCATCTACGGTACTTAGAAGTTTCATTCGGTTTTGCTGCGCAGTCTTTCCTGTTAGAATACTACCAGGACCATTGATACAACCACCTTCACAAGACATACCCTCGATAAATTGCTCACTCAGCTTTCCAACCTTTAAGAGTGTGAGAGCTTTTTTACATTCGCTAGCACCATTACAACCCTTAACTTTAAGATCTCCACTTACACCTTTTTCTTTTAGAGCTTGGACAACAGACGCAGTAACACCACCTGCTACAGCGAAATTCTTTGCATAAATACTTCCTTGCTGTAGGTTGTTTCCATAGGACGGAAGTTCGACTTGCTTTGCTCGAAGCATTGCATAGAGTTCATCAAACGTGAGAGCATAGTCTGCTCCACCTTCGGTGATATGATCTAGAACTTCTCCTTTCTTTGCGATACAAGGACCAATGAACACACAAACTGCCTCTGGATGAATGGCCTTTATGTATTTTGCAGTTGCTTGCATTGGAGAAATTGTAGTTGAAATATTCTCCTTAAGCGTTGGGAAGTGTTTATTTATCATGCTAACAAATGCGGGACAGCATGAGGTGGTTTTTGACTCCCCTTTTTCATAGGCTTCAAACCATTCTTGTGCTTCGGCAGCAGCTACAAGATCAGCACCTAAGGCAACCTCATATACATTACTAAAACCTAGTTCTTTTATCGCTTCTGCAATCATACCTGTAGTAACTCCTGCACCAAACTGACCCTCGATTGCTGGAGCAATCATTGCGTAGACAGGAGCACCAGATTGTATTAGGTTAATGACATCTACCATAAATGAACGATCGCTAATTGCTCCAAATGGGCAATTACTAATACATGCACCACAGCTGATGCACTTTTCTTCATCAATCACTACAATTGAATTCTCATCCATAGAGATGGCATCAACAGGACAGCTTTTTTTACAAGGGCGCTTTAGATCAGCAATTGCATTATATGGACAGGCCTGTGCACATTTCCCACATTCTTTACATAGTGAGGAGTCAATGTGAGCTCGATCACGAAGCATAGTAATTGCTTTAAAGTTACAAGCATTCTGGCAACGTTTCCCCATGCATTTTTGACAGTTGTCAGTTACTACAAATCTTGTGATGGGACATTCCTCACAAGCAGAAGAAATGACTTGGATTATGTTTTTATCATCTTTGTTTGCAATGGGTGATTTGCCCTGAGCAAGGCGAATTCTCTGTCGTATGATTTCTCTTTCTTTGTAGATACAACAGCGAAAGTTTGCATGTGGACCAGGAATCATCTCATATGGTAATGCATCCTCTTTTTCTGTTAGCTCATTACGAAATGCTAATTTTGCTACCTCATATAGCACTTCATGTTTGATGGTTCCTATGTCATGATCTGTTTGTAACATATTACATCCTTACCTTTCTGATATCTTATTAATAATATTGTACATAAACTCGTTTGCCCATTTTTTTTGCCACATCTTGGATTTGGGTTATGAGATTCATTCGTATACTTAAGTCAAACGGAAGATTTGGATTTTGATGTGCTTCATTGATCTTTCTTCCGACAAAGAGATGTAACTCCGTACATTCTTCAATAATCATCTTAGCTACTAAAGAGCCCCCATTATCTTTGTCTAGTTCTATAAAAAACTCCTCATTAATATCTTCACTAAGATAACGTTTCATTAATTGTAATGTTCTAGTTAAGGTTAAAACACCCTCTGTAACAAGATCAATTCCTTCAATCTGTGCGACTGGAGGAATATCAGGATCTGTATAATTGAGTGAAGTGATAATATCTGTATTCAATACTCTTGCAACAATGTTTGCTGAAGTTCCTCCACAGACAATTCTTTTGGCGTCTTCACTCATAAACGATAAAACAGCCTTGGTATCGTCAACAGGATTGAGTGGTGGTCCTGTAAATAAATGAACACATTTGGTATCCATTACGCGAGCGACTGCAACCGTGGTATCATCTCCTGGACTTTGCATATAGAGCTCATCACAGGCCTTACTCAGAATTGAGGTTAATCGAGAAGCGGATAGCGTTTCATTCGTTACTTTTACACTATATTCCGCCATATTACTCCAGGTCCAGCCGAAGTTAAGTGCTTTTCCAACACCAGCATGAATCACACCATCGCTCATTAGGATGAAGCAATCATTTACTTTCACATGAAAACGATATTCACGAATTCGTTTATCTTCAATGATTCGTTCGGTATATGGGATGTGAAGCAACTCTCCATCACGTATAAATACACATGCTGGATTGTCAAATTCGACTAAATAGGCTTCTCCATGATTAAAAATCTGTAAGATACTAAAGGTAGAATAGGCCACCTGTCGTACCTGGCATATAGGTAATGTTTTTACTATTGTATGTACACATTCTTCAATTCCAGCACCATTTAAAAACATAGTTCCGAGAATCTTTGATGTTAAGGTTGCGAGAATATTGGCTTTAACACCACTTCCCATACCATCAGCTAATATAATGATGGTTGCATTATCTGTTTTTAATATCTCAACTTTATCTCCACAGAGTTCTTCATGATGTTTGCGAAGACTCTTATAAGATACGTCTACTGTTACACTCATGCTAGACTCCTTATTGTAACTTGGAATTCATATCATATGGTTTTCCATCATTTAATATGGTATCACGTAATTTGGTCAAGGTAACTTTGGTCTCTGCAGTAGTTTCCCCTAGTAAACCTGCGATTTCTTGTGCCACCATCATCTGCTTATCAATCACCCGTTGTGCCATCTCTATGGTTTCAACTTTGACCTGATAAGCTTTGCGGTTTTGTTCTTCTTCTGATGTGATATCTTGAAAGATACCTAGGACACAGTTTTGTTCTTTCATATAAACAATACTCTGAAGTGAGGTAAAGTTTCGCTCTGGATAAACGACCTTCTTACAAGAGATATCCTGATGAGTATCTAGGACCCATTGAAAATCGGAATGATCAATGAACTCAAAGAGATACATCTCTTTGGCTTTTGAACGCGAGGTGTGAAAGAACTTTTCAGCAGCCCTTGAAAACTCCATAATTTTCATCTCCGCATCTACTATGATAATTATATTTGGAGTGGTGTCAAGTACAAAATTTGACATTGACTGAGCTCGTTCATGCATATATGGAATACACATATTTAATTCTGCTTTTCCTTGGTAGACTGCAATGGCTTTATCTCGGCAAGAAGCATAGCCACATGCCCCACAATTTAGCATATCTTCGGGTTTTGTTTTACCAATCTTACTTAAGATATTCATGATCTGATCTTCTCCTGGAATAGGATCTTTTGGAGAGCGATCAAGGAATATTTTTCTTAAGTCAATGTTTTTGGCTTGATAAAACTCATTTTTTGTAATCGGTTGTTTTGGTATGGTTTCTTCCATATCAAGTTTGACCTTAAAACGAGAAATACAGCTACGATCGATGGCTGGTCCTTTGATACAGCCACCATTGCATATATTAGCTTCAATAAAGCAGCCGCTGATCTCACCGCGCTTCATACTTTCAAATAGATCAATACAGTTCTTAATGCCATGTACATAAAATTTGCGGTATTTGTCCTGTTTGGAATTGCTAGCAAGAACGGAAGATAAAACACCACTGCTAATTGGATAAAGTCGATTCACCAATGGATTTGGATTATCAAGAGGAGTGTCTTCAAGTTCAGTTAGAATAATTTGTTCTTCTTCTAACCATTGCTCAAATTCTGTGAAATTTATGACAGCATCGATAGCACCAACAGTTCTTGGATCACTTTCTGCTTCTCGTTTCTTGGCGATGCATGGACCTAAAAATACCACTTTAACATTAGAACCATACTCTTCTCGAATGATTTTTCCATGTGCTATCATTGGTGAAACCACAGGTGCCATATATTTTGTTAAGGATTCATAATATATTTCAATTAGATCGTTCACAGAAGGGCAGCAGGTAGTGATGATATTCTCCATCTCACCTGCTTCTAATAATTCATTATAAATTTTAGTCACATAAGCAGCGCCCTCGGCAGTTTCACGAACCGCTGTAAATCCAAGTTTATGTAAAGCAGTAACCACCTGTCCACTTGTTTTATACTTTAGAACACCAAGATAAGCAGGAGCAAGCGAGATGATAGTAGGGATTCCTTGTTTTAGATAGGATTTTACTCGATCTAAATCACTAATGAAGGATTTGGCATTCTGAGGACAAACCTCCAGACAATGGCCACATAGAATACACTTCTCATTCATGATATAGGCCTGAGAGTCTTTTACTGTAATTGCTTTTACTTCACAGTTGCGTACACACTTATAACAGTTTTTACACTTTGCTTCTTTAAAACTGATCACATTCATTATGTAAGCCTCCTAAGCACCTCGTTTTTAAAAAATGCTTCTGTCGTTTCTGGATAAATAGAAAATAGTGCATCGTCAATTTTTACACAGACGCCTTGAACACAGTGTCCCATGCAAAAGGAACCATTCAAGATAACTTTACCCCTTAACTGATACTCTTGAATTAAAGCTTCTAATTTGGTTACAATTTCTCTGGAACCTTTTAAATGACAGGAACTTCCAATGCATATTGAAATATTCATAATTGACCTCCTAAAGAGAATGCTAAAAATTTAACAAAGCTATAGTTCATTATAGCACTCTTTGATTTAAGAAACAAGGGTAAGGTATGTGAGTCTATTCATGGATATTAGGAAAAGAATGGAGATTTATGAGAGGTTAGTACGATAGCAATAAATGTATTGTACAGTTTATTAAATTAGTACTTGTCGATTCTAGGAAAATATGAGTATAATACATACTAGAGAATAAAAAATATGGAAATGGTAGGAGTTTTATATGGAACTGATTCAAGTACGCGATTTATTTCGCAATAAAGAAAACTATATTGATCAAAAAGTAACCGTTGGAGGCTGGGTTAGAAGTATTCGTGATACCAAAACATTCGGATTTCTTGTATTAAATGATGGTACCTTTTTTGAAACCTTACAGGTCGTATATACCGATAAATTAGCTAATTTTACAGAAATCTCAAAATTAAATGTAGGTAGTGCGGTTGTGATTACGGGTACTTTAGTTGCTACTCCAGAAGCAAAGCAACCATTTGAAATTCAAGCAGATGAGGTTTTGATTGAAGGTACTTCAAGTGCGGATTACCCTCTTCAGAAAAAGCGACACTCTCTTGAGTTTTTACGTACTATGACACACTTACGTCCTCGTACGAATACCTTCCAGGCAGTATTTAGAGTGCGTTCCTTGATTGCCTATGCAATTCACCAATACTTTCAAGAACGTAATTTTGTTTATGTGCATACTCCAATCATCACAGGAAGTGATTGTGAAGGTGCAGGAGAGATGTTCCAGGTTACGACGTTAGATCTTAATAATGTACCAAAGAATGAAGATGGAACGGTAGATTTTAGCCAAGACTTCTTTAATAAGCCAACGAACCTAACGGTAAGTGGGCAGCTCAATGGTGAGACCTATGCGATGGCATTTAAGAACATCTATACGTTTGGACCAACATTCCGTGCAGAGAATTCTAATACAACTAGACATGCGGCAGAGTTTTGGATGATTGAGCCTGAAATCGCATTTGCAGATCTAAAAGATGATATGATGTTAGCAGAAGGTATGTTAAAGTACGTGATTAATTATGTACTTGAGCATGCTCCAGAAGAGATGCAATTCTTTAATAATTTTGTAGACAAGGGACTGTTAGAACGTCTTACCCATGTGGCAAATTCTGAGTTCGGACATGTAACCTATACACAAGCAATTGAAATCTTAGAAAAGAACAATGACAACTTTGATTATAAGGTAACTTGGGGATGTGATTTACAGACCGAGCATGAGCGTTATCTTACAGAACAGGTATTCAAAAAGCCAGTATTTGTAACCGACTATCCTAAGGATATTAAGGCCTTTTATATGAAGATGAATGAAGATAATAAGACAGTGGCAGCAATGGACTTACTTGTGCCAGGAATCGGTGAAATCATTGGTGGTAGCCAAAGGGAGGATGATTACGAGAAACTATTAACTCGTATGAAGGAGCTTAAATTAAACCCAGAAGATTATGATTTCTATCTTGATTTAAGAAAGTATGGTTCAGCACGTCATGCAGGCTTTGGGCTTGGTTTTGAACGTTGTGTTATGTATTTAACAGGTATGAGTAATATTCGTGACGTTGTTCCATTCCCAAGAACCGTAAATAACTGTGATCTATAATGTAACTAATCGAATCATTAGTTATTTTATCAATTTAATCCAATAATAAAAAACCATAACTCGGAGACCTTTTCCAGTTATGGTTTTTCTTTATGATTCTTTACTTTTAATGACAATCGTTTATCTTTCTACACAGTATTAATTCAAGGAAGGTAGGCGAAAGATTGATTTATATTGATTTAACGAGGCTAATAATATTAATCCTAATATGCCACAAGATATAATCTCGCCAATACCTACGGTTAGCATCATGAAGGGAATGGACAAAGCTTCTCCATATGCAAAGCGTAGAATGAATGGAACAATGATTGTATTTGCAAGAATTGGTGGTAGGGGAACAAGAAACTTATGCTTGCGAAGTCTATAAGAGCCAATTACACCAAGCAAAGTGGCAAGACTTCCAAAGATAATATCGAGGATATCAGCTCCGGTCAATAGATTACCAAGTAAACATCCAATGGTCACTCCTGGAATTGCAGCTGGGGTAAAAAAGGGTAGAATCGTTAATGCTTCCGCAATACGGATCTGAATATTGGAAAAGCTAATTGGTCGAAAAATATAAACCAATACAACATAGATGGCCGCAATCATTGCGGCATGTGCAAGATAGACTAAATTTTTTCTTTTCATATAAACTCCTTTAGTTTTGTTTTACGTCAGGAAGGTCTCGAACTGACGATTCATATTTGTGTTAACACTTAAGTGCTTTGTCTAACGAATAATACTATACTGCAATTATTGTAAAAAAGCAAGAATTATGTGCTATTCCTTAAGTTAGCGAGTACAACAAAAGGAGTAGCACATATCCCATTTACTATAGAACCCTTATAATCTCTAAATTCTTCTCTTTGGAGAGATCGAAAAATTGATTCTCAACTTTTACAATTGGTCGAGATAGAGATTGTTTATTGATCATAACAATTTCACCAATTAAGGAGTTATTAAGACGAACGGTAGCATTCATATAGGCAAGAGCTAAGCTTTCTAAGAAAGGAAGCAAGTATTTCGCATCATATTTTTGATATCCCTCTTTTTCAAAATTAGAGATAACCTCAAATGGACAAATCCCATTTCGGTAGCTACGGTTTGCTGTCATTGCATCATAAACATCGGCAATTGCTATGATACTAGCAAAAGGTGCAATCTCATTATTAGAGCGTTTGCCAGGATAGCCACTGCCATCACAGCGTTCGTGATGCATTAAGACCGCGTCTTTTACTCTAGAATCTAGAGGTAGCTGTTTGATGAGTTCATATCCTAGGACTGGATGTTGTTTAATAATTGTATACTCTTCTTCTGTAAGCGAAGAGGGTTTATGTATAATTTCTAGTGGAATTTTAAGCTTTCCAATGTCGTGTAAGAGAGCTGCTAGTAGTAATTGTTGCATATCCTCAGGAGAAAAGTTTAACCATGAGGCAAATGAAGAACAAATCAAGGCAACATTGAGGGAATGAACATAAACGATATCGTCATAGTCTCTCATGGCTTGTAGCATATCAAAGGTACGTAAAGAATTACGTGACTCCTTTAAAAGGTCATTTACTGAGTTTAAGAGAAGCGAAGGGACTAAGGGTTCATTGGAATATCCTAAGATACCATTAAAATTAGCCTTTAATTGATCCGTACATGCAGTGTAATATTTTTTAAATTTTTTAAACTCCACCGAAGCCTTTAATTCATTTGATTTGCCAATATCTTCAGAAGGAAATTGCTGTGTCAGATTCTTTGGAACACAAACAGTAATATCTTTGATTGCATTTAATTTTAATTTTAAAATGCTTTTTGGGCTAATGATTGTATTTCTTGAGAGGATTCGTTCTTTTCTAGGGGTATAGACGTCCTCCGCAACGATCATTCCAGGAACTAACTGTGATACATGTATTGTTAATATATTCATTGCCCAGCCTCCTTAATATGATTCATTTAGACAATATCTTACAAATATTATAGTTCGTTTTTGTTCTTAATACAATAGTTTTATAGGAAAAAAGTAAGCGTTGTGCTATAATGTTATAATTAAATGGATTTGATGAATCCTATATTAATAATATCTTTGTAATTAAGGTTTAAGGAGAAAGCTTTATGAATTTTATACACATTGCAGATGTTCATCTGGGAGCATCTCCAGAAGCAGAGACTGCATGGGAAATTAAGCGGGATAAAGAAATCTATGAAACCTTTTTTAGAGTGATTGAGGTTTGTGAAGAGCAGAAGGTAGACTTACTTTTAATTGCTGGAGATCTCTTTCATCGGCAACCGTTATTACGGGAATTAAAAGAAGTCAACTATATGTTAGGGAAGCTAAGTCATACCAAGGTTGTAATTATCGCTGGTAATCATGATTACATCACTATGCGTTCCAACTATCTTGATTTTAAGTGGAATCAGAATACATTTTTTCTTAGTAACAAAGAGATGGATAGCCTCTTTCTTGAGGAGCTAAATACAGAAGTGTATGGATTTAGCTATGATACGAGGGATATCTTTGAAGCTCGATATGATAATGCCTTTTGTACCGTAGAGGAGCGAATTAATATCTTACTTGCTCATGGGGGAGATGAACGTAACATTCCTATCAACTATAAGCAGTTAAATGAAGCAGGTTTTGACTATGTTGCCTTGGGTCATATCCATAAGCCTCAGATTTATTCAGAACGAATGGCGTACAGTGGATCCTTAGAGCCGATGGATAGGAGTGAGCTTGGAGAACATGGGTATATCTATGGTACCATTCAAAAAAATGAGGATGGAAGTGGCGAGACAAACATACAATTTGTTCCTTTTTGTAAGCGAGAATATATAAAGGTTAGAATACCGGTTACAAGTGACTCTACGAATTATTCGGTGAAGGAAGAGATTGAGGATAAGATAAATCAACAAGGGCAGCAGAATATGTTTCTCATTTGCCTAGAAGGAAGAAGAGATCCCGACATAATCATTGATACCGATACAATTTATGGATATGGTAACATTGTAGAGGTGCTGGATTTGGTATTACCAGACTATGATTTTGATAAATTATATCTTGAGAATAAAGACAATTTGATTGGTACTTATATAAGTAGAATCCGAAATCAGGCAGAGGATTCTGATTTGACAGAAAAAGCATTATATTATGGTATCGAAGCTTTGTTGAATACAAAGGAAAGGTAGGAGCAGAGTGATCATTAAGGAAATACATCTTGGGCATTTTGGGAAGTTTCATGATATGAACATAATGCTTAAGCCAGGAATAAATATTGTATATGGACCAAATGAAGCAGGAAAATCAACACTTCACACATTTATTCGTGGGATGCTTTTTGGAATTGAGCGACCACGTGGAAGGGCTTCTAAGGATGATTTGTATACAAAGTATGAACCATGGGATAGTCCAGCCTCTTATTATGGTAGTATGGTT
>JAEZKD010000169.1 GCA_023415655.1 Bacillota bacterium
CACCAGGAAATCATGAAAATCGATGGGAAAGTTATCCTGAGTATGATAACGAAGCTTTTTTGGCATATGAAAAGCAATTAAAAAACTTAGGAATCCAATATTTGAATAATTCTGAGCTAACGATAAAAAAGGGAAATGGATTTTTACAGATTGTTGGCCTAAATTTAAGTATGGACTATTATAACAAAGGTGGCACTCCAAAGCCATTGAAGAAAGAAGCGTTATATTCGTTCATTCATCATAAGGATTCGAAGGCATATACCATTTTGTTGGCCCATGTTCCAGATTATTTTGATGAATATGTGGAATGGGGTGCTGACCTGATTCTTTCTGGTCATAATCACGGAGGAATTGTACGATTGGGTAAGTTAGGAGGAGTGATTTCACCAAGATATCAACTTTTTCCAAAGTATGATGCAGGTGTCTTCAAGAAGAAAGGAAGCGTGATGCTACTTTCTCGTGGTTTAGGAACGCATACCATTCCAATCCGTATCTTTAATCGTCCGGAATTAATCTGTTTTCAGATAAAAAAGAAAAGTAAATAGGAGAGTTTGAATGCGCGCACACCTGATGTTATTGATTGCTTCTTTACTAGCTGCCATTTGTTGTATGGTTCTACATGAATTACCAAAGGTTAGGGTTTATCGACAGTATGTAAGGAAGCTTTCTAATAATGACAAAAATCAAGAAATAATGCCAAAGATTAATCCAATCCACTTTATTGATCCCATTGGATTGTTGTTTTGTGGAATGTATCGGATAGGATTTTCAAAACCATGTTATTATCGTATGAAGGAACAACGTCTCAACCAAAAACTTGGATTTGTTGGGTTACTATCGTTAATGATTCAATTCTTATTACTTACCGTCCTTTTAAGGTTTGTGTTAGGGTTAGATAGTAGCCTTGCAATACCAGAGAATAGTTCGTTTTTGTATGAATTTTTTATTTATTTTCTTAGTTCCTATGCTATAATATGTATAGGTATGATAATTACGAATTTGTTTCCTTTGTTAACAACGGATATGGCATGGATCTTGACATCCTCAAAACCAATGACCTTTGTTACCTTGTTAAAGAATGATTATCTAGTTAAGATGGTTTGGATTTTATTGGTTGTGTTACGTATCACACCAAAGATCTGTATCACCATCTTTCAATTATTTATGGGTGTGTAGGAGTTTTATAATATGGGAATACCAGTAAAATTAGAAGCCTTTGAAGGGCCGCTTGATCTGTTGTTACACCTGATTGATAAAAACAAAATTAATATTTACGATATACCAATTGTTGAAATTACAGAACAGTATATGGAATATATTCAAGCTATGCAGGAAAAAAACTTAGAGATTATGAGTGAATTTCTTGTCATGGCTGCTACTTTGTTACGCATCAAATCACAGATGCTTCTTCCAGTTGAGAAAAAAGCGGAAGAGGAAGTCTTAGACCCAAGAGCAGAGCTTGTACAACGATTGTTGGAATATAAGATGTATAAGTACATCTCTTATGAATTAAAGGACAAGCAGATGGATGCTGAGCTGTTGTTATTTAAGGAGAATTCAGTACCAAAAGACATTGTGAATATTAAAGAGGAAGTGGATATTAAAGAGTTACTTGGTGACCTATCGCTTGCAAAATTACATGAGATATTTCAATCCGTTATGCGAAAACAGGTGGACAAGATAGACCCAATTCGTAGTACGTTTGGTAAAATTGAAAATGAGGAAATTAACCTGACACAGAAAATTATCGATATCCAGACGTATGGCTTGGAACATCGTAGATTTAGTTTTCGTAAGCTCTTAGAACGTCAGGTGAATAAGATGGAGGTAATTGTTACATTTTTAGGAATTTTAGAATTAATGAAAATGCAGCGAATTGAAATCCATCAAGAGGAGCTATTTGATGATATTATGATTGACTATCTGGCAAATGATATTGCTCCAGTCGATGATTTCTCAATTGAGTAGTCACAAAAATAGAAATAGGAAGAAAGGTATGGCTACATATGGAGATTAAGAATTTAATGGCAAATATTGAAGCTATATTATTTACGATGGGTGATGCAGTTGAGGTGGATCGAATTGCAACTGCACTCAATCACGATGTGGATACGATTCGTCGAGTGATCCATAGCATGATGGATCTTTATCAAGAAGAGGAACGAGGGATACAGATTATTGAGCTTGAGGATTCGTTTCAGTTATGTACAAAGGCTAGTATGTATGAAGCAATTGTTAAGATTGCTCACGTGCCAAAGAAACACATATTAACGGATGTACTGTTAGAAACTCTATCGATTATCGCATATAAGCAACCAATTACAAAACAGCAGATTGAACAGATTCGTGGTGTGAAATGTGATCACGCGGTGAATAAGCTTGTGGAGTACAATCTTGCTTGTGAAGTAGGTCGTATGGATGCTCCAGGGCGTCCAATTCTATTTGGAACAACAGAGGATTTTCTGCGTAACTTTGGAATTGCATCGTTGAGTGACCTTCCGATTGTTAATCCAGAAAAAGTGGCTGACTTCAAACAAGAAGCCGAGCAGGAGGTTCAGTTGCAGCTCGATATCTAAGGACGAATGTTTGAAGGACGCCTGTGATGTTTAGGTGTTGGACAAGAAGAACCGCCGGTGTTCTATGTTTATTCTGGCTCGCCAGCTCTCAAGCCGCCAAAAAGCGGCGACTTGAAGGCCAGAACCAACATAGAATACCGGTGGTTCTTCTTTGGTTTGTGCTGTGGAATCACAGGCTGGTTTTCGTATTGGGCATAAATGCTTTGCTAAATTGGTCTTTTTTTATAACACCATAGATAAAGATAGTAAAGTAATCAACTATTCGAAAAATTGGAAGTTGACGATGCAATCGCCAAAGGCGATTGCATCGTCAACTTCAAGTTTGTCTAACTGTTCTATAAAATTGACATTTATCTGTTTATGATTGACGAAACAACGGGTTTTCCCTCTCGATCTAACAACGGTGTCATTCCTCCTGCATAGCCACTTGCATGAAAAATATAGTTCACACCAGTTTCTTTATCAACCCAAATTTCAGTAATATTTATAGTTCCTTGTGAATATATCTTTTCAAATCTTTCATTTTTACCCATTATTCTTTACCTCCACAAATTCAAGTTTGTAGTTCGCAGTTTAATACAATTACGACTTAA
>JAEZKD010000255.1 GCA_023415655.1 Bacillota bacterium
GTGTATTATTCCACAAGAGATGATTATCAATAACGTAAGTTCCATTAACCTCATTCAAAGAAATATCTTAAAATGTTCTTGCTAACATATAGAGATGATTAGTTACTGTGGTATATTTGGTAATAAAGTCGTCTTTCTTGTTCGATAAGATATATTCTTTTATTAATTCTCTAATCTGCTCATCTTTGACTGATGCAAGTGAAGGAGCTGTAGAGAAATATTGATTAAGTTCTTTCAATGTTAGTTCTCCCGTTTTAGTTCTGGAACAATGTCGTATAAGCTATTTGTGTAATCAGCTTTAAGTTTTATTTGATCACTAATAGTTGGCCTATAGTAGCAAAGCACAGAGGATAAGCCCCTATGTCTTAATAATCTTGCTAATTGCACTTCTTTGACACCGAGATGCTGGACATTAAACATTGCATATCCATGTCTGAATCTATGATTAAGATTGCTCTCCCTTTTTGCTTTATCAACTGGGATTCCAACTTCTGAAAAAATTTTTCTCAGTGTATTGTTCCAGGTAGATACGCTTAAAGGAGTACCAATAGAATTAATAAAAACGTAATAATTATCCTCCTCATATTTATCTGCTTCACGTGTTCGATCAGCAATTGTATTCTTAAAATAACGGTTTGCTTTATTTGGATTATTTCTAGCTTCAATATGAACTGTTTCAACGGTTTTACACCTCTGCAGGTTATGGAACAAAGAATGGCTAAGGGGATATTACCAAATTATTTAGAGGAAGAGAAGAGAGAATATTTTATGCTTAATTATATAACTGTAACAAGAAAAATATGTGGGAAACTAGGAACTGGTAGACGTCCTTATATTACCTTTGAAGGCGCTGAATATAGAAGCGAAGTACTTAGTAAAGCATTTCCGTTAGTAGGTCGTACATTGACACTTAGATTTAATCCGGATGATATTAGAACGTGTAAAGCTTTTTTTGAAGATGGAACCGAGTTTTGTGATCTTTGTGTTATCGGACAATGGAGAAATCAACCCCACTCACTAGATCAGCGACGAGCTGCTAATAGACTTTTAAATGAAAAGAAATTAAAGGATAATAATTTTATTGATCCAATGCAATCCTATGATAAATATTTAATAGAGGAATCTAAGAAATCAAAGAGAGCAAGAAATAAATTAGCTGGAAGACAGATAACACAAAAATTAGATAATGACAATATCCCTTCTACACAAAATGATTTATTCGAGACAAAAAGTCAAAATCAAATAAAAGAAACTACTTTTTCACAAGATGAATTAGAGGAACGGTTTAAATATAATAATAAAAATTCTTATAATTAAAGAGGTGATTGAAATAGAAAGACCATTTGTACCGGCAAGAAGACATCCAGTTTATACAGGTGATTACAATATTCAAACAAGTTCTATCGATAAATTACTAGGAGAAGTTACTAACTGGATCGATAGTCGAAATCCAGGTGGCATTATATACGGGAGAGCAAGGATAGGGAAAACAAGAGCAATTCATATTTTATCTAAGCAGTTAAAGAAGATTTACGGTAGTGATCTTCCAATCTTTAATGTATTAATATGTGAACATAAATCAAGTGAAAAATATTTATATTTAGAGATGTTAAAAGACATTGGTCACACATTAGCAAAATCTAATCGTCATCCAACAGACTTAAAGACAAATCTAGTCAATCATTTGATTAGTGAAGGAAAATCAAGTTCTTTGGGGCAGGTTATTATCTTTATTGATGAAGCTGGATTTATGAGCATAGATGATTTTAACTATCTAATTGATATATATAACCGTCTTGAAAGGGCACATGTGCAGTTGACGGCTATATTAGTTGGTACAAGTGAACTTATTAGTTTAAAGAAAACATTAATGCAATTGAATAAGCAACAAATTGTAGAGCGATTTATGGTTAGGGAATATAATTTTAGGGGTATTCAATCAGTAAAAGACCTACAAGTTTGTCTTGCAGAATATGACTATACAGAATATCCAGAAAACTCTGGATGGAGTTTTACAAAATATTTTTATCCTGAAGCTGTCTCTGATGGAAAAAAATTAAATACATTGGCTGAAGACCTCTTTTTATGTTTTACTGAAGCAATTGGAACAAGAATTGTGGAAATCCCAATGCAATATGCCACAAGTACTGTTGAAAATTGTTTTCGTCGTTTTGGTTGTGATGGTATTAATGTGTATTTTCCTTCCAGGGAGGAATGGATGCAAGCAATTAAAGATTCTGGCTATGTTATGGCTGAAAATTTATTTGAAGGATGTAAAGCAATTTAGGTGAGGTTTATGTTTACATGGAATAAAGATTGGATATCTTTATATGAGAGTCCTTGGGGAATCATTAATAAGTTTTTATACACTAATGCGATTTATGGTTTTCATGCAGTTAAAAAGTTAACCACAGACAAGAAAAGAGAAATTGAGACTTATCGTAAAAATCATATTCAGTCAGGTATTGTTTCAAATTATGAAATAGGAGAAGACAGCTGGCTTACACATAAGGAATCAATAGAAGAATATGGTGAAGATATACTGATTCAACTACTAAAACCATTACTAACTATACAGAATTCAAAAACAGTATTTAATCTATTAATACGTAATAATTTATATTATTGCCCAGAATGTATCAAATATGGACAGCATTATATGTTTCATCAATTTACGTTTATAAAGAAATGTCCGATTCATAATCTAGATTTACTTCATGGTTGCAATAACTGTAACAATGAAATACCTTATATAATAGAGTTTAAAAAAAATCTACGACATTATGGATGTAAGTATTGTGGTCATCAGTTGTTTGATAGCGATAATCTAGGAGAATCTATAGATTACTGGGTAAAACAAATATCAGTTAATTTGTCATTTGAGTATGATATACAGAATGAAGTCACACTTATTATTTCCGATCAATGCAAAAGTAATTTAAATGACCAAGAGATTAATAAGTATCTATTTTCAGTTTTTACTAAATCAAAAGATAAAGTCTCACCGAAATATATAGTCTTAAAAGGAATGTCTTGGACTGATATAAAACTCGGAAATATAATAACTCCAAATTTAAGTAAGATTAGAAAGATGGAAGAATATGTTTATATTTTTGCAAGTCAAAAATTCTTTAGACACATAAAACAAGCAAAACATTTATGCCATAAATTATATAAAGCAGAAGAGTATATTAGAAATTGTTGCCCTTATTATAAAATTTTAAATGAAAATCAAATTAATTCATATTATAAATACTTTGATTTGGAGTCCATTTCTTTATACTTATGGAAAAGAGATATTGAATGGTCAGGTGCTCCTATACATTCATTTTATATGAATAAATGCAATGCATATAATTATGAATTTCATCCAGACTATATTATTTTCAACTATATCAGAAAAATAAGTAAAATGTTTCCTGGCGACATAAATGATGACTATAAATTCAATATTTTAGTCCATATGACGGCAAGGCTAATGAAAGATAAGTATAATGCAATACTAAATAACGTAAGATATTTTTACGAAAACAACGAACCATATGAATTAGCTAAGAAAATAGATAAAATGGCTATGAATGGATATTCGGTAAAAAACAGAGAATTTTTATTAACCATTAATGAATGTAAACAAGAATATAAAATATATTTCGATTCTGAGCAATAAAATAGCTGCTTCCAAATGGATGCAGCTATTTTATTGCTCAGATATTACGAGTTATACTAAGTTTTATTTCATTAAATCCATGCGCTAAATAAGATTGATTTACAAAGTTTTAGTTCAATTATACGATATATACAAAGATTTATTTCATAAATGAGTCTATAATAATTTATAAATTTTATAAAAAAACATGTATAATTAATACATACAAACTTTCACTTCAAAATCGTACAAACATTCAGTTCATTGGACAATAATTACTTCAGTGGACAAATAACATGTTTAACCTTAAAAACAATACATAAAAGTAGCACTACAATTATTTCGCTAAACTCAGGTTTAACGAAATAATGGTAGTGCAAAAAGCCTAAGGTAACCCCTTTTATTACAATCTAGATCTATTGGCTGTTTTACGAGTTTATCGATTAAATTCCTTCAATCATGATTTCATTCCTTCTCTGTGTAAAATTACGATTATCTCGAATTATTACTACCGATTATTCCTTCATTAATTACATCATCAATCCAACACAAATTCTTGGATGTTAATTCATGATCAAATTGTTTCTAATACATAGCTACGAATCAAAACTTTTTAATGCTATAAAGCTATACTTTGATTATAGTTATTTATTTTTAATCACTCATCTATACAAATACTTCATCATCGGATCTTCTTTATATATATCATTTCATTCGATTCATTGCTGCTAAAATACTTTTAAACCCATGATAATTTGATGCAATACTAAATCATTTCTTCTAATATAACGTTCATTGATGACCATGTGCTGCTGAATAACCTACTCGCACATCATACTTTTATCTAATTACAATTTCAATCTATAAGTAAAATTACCACCCAGCTAAAAGTAAAAAACAACTATAACCTTACTTTATATCATAAAACATGGGAATTATTCTAATAATATTATTTCCTATTTTTGTTAAATTAATAACAATATTCTAATCTTTTATATGTTGAGTCTATTTTACACTTTATCGAACATTTGTTCATTCATTGATTTTTACGTAATCAATATTCCATTTCTCAATAAATTGATAGAAAAAATACCCTAATATATAACTATAAGGCTTCATATAATAGATTAACAAATTGTGTACAAGGACTATCATATGGACTCTCTCTTCTTTCCAATCCCACTCTGTAGACAAGCAACCTCTTATACTTGTGGTGTGTCTGCATTGCAATCGATACTATGCTATTATGGCATTGAAACACAGGAAGATCAACTCAGTTTATCCTTACATACGAATTCTATCACTGGAACTAATTTTAGAGATATCTTAATTGTAAGTCATCGATATGGGTTTAAAGCTGACTTTTATGAAGGACGATCTATTGACTGGCTAAAGCATAATCTTGATTGTTACCATCCTGTGATTCTATTACTTCAAGCATGGAAACAGGATGGCTATGATTATGAAGATTCTTACGTCGATAGTCACTATGTTGTTGCATGTGGTTACACAAAAGAAACGTTTCTTTTCATGGATCCATCTACCCTCGGTTATTTTACGTATCTACCAGTTCAGGAGTTGTTAAAACGCTGGCATGGTAATGATGGTTCTGGCAATTACATTCAAAGTGCCATCTTAATCCTGCCTAAGTACAAAACCTCACCATACGTTTTAAATACCTCTAAATTATTAAAGTAGTTGTAACTTATTCTGATGTTATTCTCATATCAGTTACGGCTACTTTAATAATTATGCCATGCTAAGGTTATTGTGAGATATGTAAAAGCAACATTATCTTGTATCTTACTT
>JAEZKD010000062.1 GCA_023415655.1 Bacillota bacterium
GAAGAAATAAAGCCAGAGATTACTTTGGACTGGTATGTGAACTTTTCTTGGTATACAACACCATGGGGAGGAAATGCAGTATCAAAAGAAATAACTAAGGAAACTGGGGTTAAATTAAATTTTATAACTCCGATGGGGAATGAAGAGGAGAAGTTTAATGCCTTGATGTCTTCAGGAAGCTTACCAGATATTATCACCATTGGGTGGTGGGAACCACAAGTAGATAGTATGATTGATCAGGGCATGGTATATCCGTTGAATGAGTTAGCTAATCAGTATGACACTTATTTTTGGAAGGTGGCTGACAAAACCGTAGTTGAATGGTACACAAGTGATGATGGGAATATCTATTGCTATCCAAATTCTTCTTACGTGCCTGAGGATTACAAAGAACATGAAAATATTGCATCAAATCAAACGTTTCTTGTGAGGAAGGATATTTATGAGTCAATTGGATCCCCTGATATGACAAGTCCAGAAGGCTTTGCCAAAGCAGTCAAAATGGCGGCAGAACAATATCCTGAGGTGAATGGTTTCCCATTAATACCAATTGGTGCTCATGTATTTAATAATACTGGCTGTGTGTCCTTTGATCAGTATCTTCAGAATTTTTTAGCAGTACCATACGAAAAGGATGGAATCTATTATGATCGTTATACAGATCCAGAGTACATAACTTGGTTAAAGATGTTTCGTGAATTAGGGGAGATGGGACTTCTAAAGCAAGACATTTTTATCGATCAAAGAACACAGATGGAAGAAAAGCTTGCTCGTGGGCAATATTTTTGCATGTTGTATCAGAGAACTGATATTGGAACTCAGCAAGCAGAATTGTATAGTCAAGATCCAAACAGTATTTATATTGCAATCGATGGACCTAAAAATTCAAAGAAAGACGATTATGTACTTCCGGGAGCAGGAATCAATGGCTGGACAGTGACTTTAATATCGAAAAACTGTAAGTATCCGGATCGTGCGATTCAATTTTTATCCTACCTTATGAGCGAACATGGGCAAAAGTTGATTTATCTTGGAGTTGAAGGTGTTACTTATGAGATAATTGATGGGGAGGCAGTTACGAAACCAGAAGTTCAGGAACTACTAACTACAAATCGTACTGAGTATGATCGACTTTATGGAGCAGATAATACCTATTGGATGTTACAAGACAATGTGATGCAGCTTCAATGGAAAGAGAAATTGAAAGAACCTTTTGGCCAGATGGAGGAGTGGACTTATCCATATAGTCAATATCTTGGGCAATATGAAATTAGTTTCGATAGTAATAGTGAGGCTGGGAATGCTGATATTAATATTAAGAACTTATGGAGTGTGACTTTACCAAAGCTTTTACTTGCGTCAAGCGAGGAGGAGTTCGATTTTATTTTCGAAGATTTTTGTCAGAAGCGGGATGAACTTGGCTTTGATATTGTACAAGCAGAAAGTACCAGACATATGAAGGAGTCAAAAGAAAGATTGGGGCTTGAATAATGAAAAGAGTGAAGGCTTGGTTTTCTGGTCTGAAATTAAATATTAAGTTTACAATTTTGATTGTCGCCTTTGTTTTATTGCCAATTATTATCTTATCCACATGGATTTTTCATAGTATGGTAAGTCATATGATTACAGAAAAGAAAAGTGCTATGTCTTATAAGATTGGGAAAAGCTATGATGAAATAATCAAAAATGTGGATTCCATTAGTATGGCAGTACAATTTATATTGGGAGATGAAGAATTAAACCAATACATTGTTCGTGTTATAAATGGAGAGTCATTTACAACAGAAGAACTAATGCAGTTATACAAAGGAGATATTGCCTACCTTGAACGTATGGTGAATAACAATCCATATCTATATCAAAGTAGGGTATATGTCGATAACAATACGATGCAGGAAATGATGCCCATTCTCTATCGTAGTGATCGGATGAATAGGTTGTCTTGGGCAGAGGGTGAGATCACGGAAGGGTGGAAATTTAATTATATAGATAGAATTTTTAACTCGTCAGTCAATGGACAACAGGATAAGATAATGTCTTATGTAGCAAAGTTTCGATCTTTTGGAATCGGTGAAATCGCTGTATTGGAAGTGGCTATGGAGATGAAAACGATGTTTCCATCCCTATATGAATCATCATTTAAGGAATGGAGTTGTTTTATCGATTCTGAGGGTAACCTTTATTTTGGAGAAGACAATGACATAGAGCATATAAATAAATCTACAAAGATTATTCAAGAAGTATTAAAACAGAATTCATCGAGCGAGATGAAAGATTATGTGGATTATAATGTGGTTGATCAAAAAGAACTTGTTGTTGGTTATCAAGAAGTCAAAGAACTTGGTGGAATTTTAATCAGTGTTACTCAAATCGATAGCGAGTTGGGCCTTATTAGTACTCAGAGAAATTGGTTTATTTTCGCTGTATGTATTATTGTAGTGTTACTAGGGTTCGCTATTAATTTAATTGTAAAGAGTTTACTTAAGAAATTTTATCAGATTCTACAATCCATACGTGAAGTCCAAAAAGGAGATTTAAACATTGTAATACCTGACTGTGGGACCAATGAAATGGGTGAGCTAGGAAGTCAGATTAATAAAATGTTAGTTAATATCAAACAGCTAACTGATGACAACTTAAAGCATGAACTCTTAATTAAAAACACTCAAATTCGTGCTTTGCAGAATCAGATTAACGCCCACTTTATCTATAATGTATTAGAGTCTGTTAAAATGATGGCTGAAATTGATGAAAAGTTTGAAATTTCTGATGCGATTACAACGCTTGGTAAACTATTGCGATATAGTATGAGATGGACATCGAATAATGTTACAGTACGTGAAGAGATTGAGTACATACGAAATTACTTAGCCTTGATTAATTTAAGATTTGATTATGAGATTTATCTTTCAATAAATCTGTCGGAAAATATATGTGATCAAGAAATACCAAAGATGTCACTTCAGCCAATTGTAGAAAATGCAATATACCACGGAATTGAGCAGATGGCGGAGGATACGAATATTTATATCAAAGGTATGATGGAC
>JAEZKD010000074.1 GCA_023415655.1 Bacillota bacterium
CTCTTCTAACGTATCGTCAAAATCTCTTGTAATCTGCGAACCAAGAATTGTTCCAAAGGTGCGATTCACATTCGTAACCTCAACCTCAATCGTCTTTGGCTGACCCTTATCCATAGCTGGCTTTAATTTCTTTAACAATACCTTTTCATCCATCGTATTCTGAAGATCAAATTCATAGACTTGTTTTGGATCAAAGGCATAGGTCTTCTTTTTATCTAAAAAGCTTGCATCTAGGATTCTACTTAAATCCACACGAGAAGCACGCTCCTCTGGACTTATCCTAGCAGCCTTTAATAGGTCGGTACGTCCTACCAATTCATTGACTGTTTTAATACCAAGCTTCGCCATGTACTCACGAAGCTCCTGTGCAATAAAACGCATAAAATTCTCTACATACTCTGGTTTGCCTCTGAAATTCTTACGAAGTTCTGGATTCTGTGTTGCAATTCCAACAGGACAGGTATCTAGATTACAAACTCTCATCATGATACACCCTAAGGAAACAAGCGGAGCTGTTGCAAAGCCGAATTCTTCTGCACCTAATAATGCGCCAACTAAAACATCGCGGCCAGTCATTAATTTTCCATCTGTCTCAATCATAACTTTAGATCTTAACCCATTCGCAATTAAGTTTTGATGTGTCTCTGCAAGGCCAAGTTCCCAAGGAAGTCCTGCATTATAGATACTATTTCTTGGTGCCGCACCAGTTCCACCATCAAACCCAGAGATTAAGATAACTCCAGCTCCAGCTTTTGCAACGCCTGCTGCAACGGTTCCAACTCCTGCTTCCGATACTAACTTTACTGAGATTCTAGCCTTCGTATTGGAATTCTTTAAGTCATAAATTAACTGAGCCAAATCTTCAATCGAATAGATATCGTGATGTGGTGGTGGTGATATTAATCCTACTCCTGGGGTTGAATGTCTTGTTTTTGCTACCCATGGATAAACCTTTTCTGCTGGTAATTGTCCACCTTCTCCTGGTTTCGCTCCTTGTGCCATCTTAATCTGAATTTCTTTTGCACTAACAAGATATTTACTCGTTACCCCAAAACGACCAGATGCAACTTGTTTGATTGCAGAACAACGATCCACTCCATCTTTTCCAGTTACTAAACGTTCTAAGCTTTCTCCGCCTTCCCCACTGTTGCTTTTACCACCAAGACGATTCATAGCAATTGCTAGTGTTTCATGTGCTTCCTGAGAGATTGATCCATAAGACATCGCACCTGACTTAAATCGTTTTACAATCGCATCCACACTTTCCACTTCATTGATGTCGATTCCTTTTTCTGGGTAGTTAAAATCGAGCAATCCTCTTAGATTAATACCTTTTTCTTCTTCTGTAATTGCTTGTGTATACTGTTTGAATAAATCATAATCTCCAGTTTGAGTTGCACGTTGCAATAAATGTATGGTCTTAGGATTGTACAGATGCTCCTCTTTCCCACTTCTGAATTTGTGGCTACCAGAGCTATCCAAAGTCAAATCAACATTAAGACCTAGTGGATCAAATGCTTTTGTATGCATTTCATCTACTTGTTTTTCTATGTCTTTGATGGTAATACCACCAATACGGCTTACGGTATCTGTAAAATACTTGTTTATGACATCCTCACCAATACCAATTGCTTCAAAAATCTTAGAGCCCTGATACGATTGAATCGTAGAAATCCCCATCTTCGAGGCAATCTTTACTATACCATGTAAAATAGCACTATTATAATCATTGACAGCAGCATAATAGTCTTTATCGAGCATATGATTTTCAATCATCTGACGTATGCTATCCTGTGCAAGATATGGATTTACTGCACAAGCTCCGTAACCTAATAAGGTTGCAAAGTGATGAACCTCTCTTGGTTCTGCGCTCTCTAAAATCATCGCTAGACTAGTTCTTTTCTTCGTACGTACCAGATGCTGTTGCAATGCCGAAACTGCTAATAGAGATGGAATTGCAACATGGTTTTCATCCACCCCACGGTCAGATAGAATGAGAACATTCGCTCCTTCTTTATAAGCTCGGTCAGCATCGATAAATAAATGATCGATTGCCTTGACTAAGGAAGTGTTTTTATAATATAAAATTGGAATGACTTCCACTTTAAAACCTGGAACATTCATGTTTCTAATTTTAAGTAGGTCTGTGTTCGTCAAGATAGGATTGTTGATTTTTAAAACCTTACAATTCTCAGCCTTTTCTTCTAATAAGTTACCATCTTCCCCAATATAAACCGAAGTACTAGTAACAATCTCTTCACGAATTGCATCAATTGGTGGATTCGTTACCTGCGCAAACAACTGACGAAAATAGTTAAATAAAGGAGGATTTTGTTCTGACAATACTGGAAGTGCATTGTCAGCTCCCATAGCTGATACTGGTTCTGAGCCAGTCGTCGCCATTGGTAAAATGGAGGTTTTAAAATCTTCGTAGGTATAACCAAACGCCTTTTGAAGGCGTGCTCTTTGTTCCTCGGAGTATTCTACAATTCTCTGGTTTGGAATTGGCAGCTCCTTTAATTGAACCAAATTATTATCTAACCACTCTCCATAAGGCTGACGTCTTGCATAGGTCTCTTTTAAATCATCATCATCAATGACACACCCTTTTACGGTATCGATTAATAGCATCTTACCTGGACGAAGTCTTTCCTTTTTCACAATTTTTTCTGGAGGAAAATCCAACACACCAACTTCTGATGAAAGTATCACTTGATCATCGGTTGTAATATAGTATCGAGACGGACGTAATCCATTACGATCTAGTACCGCACCCATAAGATCACCATCTGAGAATAGAATGGATGCTGGGCCATCCCATGGTTCCATCATAGTCGCATAATACTGATAAAAATCCCGTTTCTCGTGACTGATACTTCCATCATTTGCCCAAGGCTCTGGAATCGTAATCATCACTGCTAATGGAAGCTCCATCCCACTCATAACTAAGAATTCCAATGTATTATCTAACATAGCAGAGTCAGACCCCTCAGTATTCACCACTGGTAAAACCTTTTGGAATTCACCAGCTAGATAGCTAGATTCCATGGTCTCTTCTCTTGCTAGCATCTTATCTGCATTACCACGAATTGTATTGATTTCTCCATTATGAACGATAAAGCGATTCGGATGAGCTCTCTGCCAGCTTGGATTTGTATTCGTAGAGAATCTAGAATGAACCATTGCAATTGCAGATTCATACTCTTCACACTGTAAATCAGCAAAGAACATACGTAATTGTTTTACTAAGAACATCCCTTTATATACAATGGTCCTACTCGAAAGTGATACAACATAGGTATTGTCATTGCTCTGTTCAAAGATTCTTCTTGCAATGAATAGTTTTCGATCAAAATCCAAGCCCTTTTTGATGTTCTTTGGACGTTTAATAAAACCTTGCATAATGCATGGCATACACTCAATTGCCTTTTGCCCTAGAGTTTCTGGATGAATTGGAACCTCTCTCCAACCTAAAAATTGGAGTCCTTCTTTTTCAACGATGATTTCAAACATCTTCTTTGCCTGATTTTTACGAAGCTCATCTTGTGGAAAGAAAAACATACCAATGCCGTAATCTCTTTCTTCTCCCAGCTCAATGCCCAATGGTTTTACAGCTTTCTTAAAAAACTTATGAGAAATCTGAAGTAGAATTCCAACACCGTCACCAGTTTTCCCTTCTGCATCCTTACCAGCACGATGTTCTAAGTTTTCAACGATTTTAAGTGCATCTGCTACGGTATTATGAGTTTTTTTCCCTTTGATATCAACAATTGCACCAATACCACAATTGTCATGCTCAAATCTTGGATCATACAGGCCATGTTGTGTCCGTTTACTCTCTTCCATGTTATCCATAATCATCCTACCTCTTTTCTTTTCTATTTTACTCTAAGTCTATCATCCCAAACGTTAACTTAGAGGAATTGACATAATGATAAGATTATGTTTTCTTTGCATTCTAGGGCTATACTTTACCATTCATGCAAAAAAAAGGCATTCTCAAATACAGAAAGTATTCAAGAACGCCTTTGTTCATTTACTGATAATATCATATTGTATACAAATATGCAATATATATTTCCTTTATTTATTCTGTAACATTTTGTTGTTTCCACTTCATATCTGACACTGTTCAACCGATATTACTAATAGAAGTTAGGAGGTATTCACATGCAAACAACAAACCGAAATCTTTATATAAATCCATCTTATGATCTGCAATCTACAGATTCTACAACATCGATACCTAATCCAAAAACAAAAGCTGAAATCGCTGAATTCATCAAGGGGCAAATTTTAAAGGGTGAGATTTTGGATCTACGGGATAGTGATATCCGTCTGCTACTTTCAGATGGAACAATTCTCAAAGGAGCTATTGATCGTTCCATTCCTCTCATCATTGGTGAACATGCAACGTTTGTTGTAGAGCAAACTACAGATAAGCTACTTTTACGCTTGCAACCACAAGACTCCAATAAAGGCTTTGATGCCACCGTCGATAAAGCCCTAGAAGAAGCGATGCTTCCAAAGAATGAAAAAAATATAACCATTGTTAATAACTTACTCAAATATGGTTTGTCAATCGATAAAAATAGTATACTCTCAATGCTACGTCAATCTTCCATGTTTCGTAATATCTCCTTAGAGACACTTGCAATAATGAATAAATATCAGATTCCAATGACTGAGACAAATGCAACACAGTTAGAGATTTATCGAAATTATGAATTCCGGTTACTAAACCAAAGTGAGCAGCTAAAACAGTTGATAGGAAAAGAGGTTCTGCAATCAAAAATCAAACCAGGGGTTGTAACACAGTTGATGAAATTACTTGAAATTCCCTCAACTAATATAGAAGCAGCGAAAACAACAATGTCTTCCCAAAATACTACTAGTCAAACTCAAAATCCCCTAGATACTCCATTCTCTGAGGCTGTTTCCACTTCTAAGAATTCACTGCTAGATCAGACTTTTATGCAAAATTTGGATTCTACTCAAGGGGAATCGATGAAAGCAAACAACTTAACTACGGAACAGGATTTCATCAAAGATAATCCTTTCAACACTATAACTTCAAAGAATATCACAGATCCACGAGCCTCTAATATAAACCCTATGCTAACAGAATCTCTTTATCCAGAGGAAACTCAATTACTGAATGAATGGCTCACTGATAAATTTACCCTTTCACCGAATGAGTTGCAAGAGCCACATCGTATTTCTTCTTTTTATGAGGAGGTTGAATCCATCTTAGAGAAGTTGCATTCTTTTTTCCAAGACCAACTAGAGGCAAAGGCTTCTGAATCTAAGAGTAATCTTTTATCTCAAGTAACACAGATGAAAGAAAACATAGATTTTATGAAGACAATGAATCAACTCTTTGGCTATGTACAGCTTCCTATAAAGCTTACTGAACAACCTACCCATAGTGAGCTATTTGTCTATACGAATAAAAAACAACTGCGTACCGAACATGGCGAAGTGAGTGTATTACTTCATCTTGATATGACCTATCTTGGTCCAATCGACATTCATCTTACTCTATCTGGTCGTCAAGTCAAGGCTAAGATTAGTTTGGAAGAGGAGAGCAGTTTAAACCTAGTCAAATCCCATCTTCCTGAGTTAGAAATCGCATTACAGAACAAAGGTTATAGTATGACCGCAGAATTTGAACAATTACAGCATGAAACAAAGGTGATACGGGATTATTTGGAAAGTTCACCCTCTGAATTACTTATGAAGCGATATACCTTTGATAAAAGAGCCTAATCTATTGCATTATTTTAACAAATCTACTATAATAATCATATGCGAAAAATTAACATTTATGAGGTATGTTATGAGATATTATCGAATGAGAAAGAGAAAGAAAAAAATACTCCTTCCTATTAATATAGGAATTGGACTTCTTTTTGCTTTATTTTTAATCTCCTTAGGTCTAATTCTTGCAATACACTTGCGTTTTCTATATTATGCTGACATTAAGTGGTTTGATCTGGAACAGACCACTGGACTATCGTTTCAAGAAATCAAAGCCAATTACGATGCCTTGATTGATTATAACTCTCCATTCTTCCATGGGGATTTGGTATTTCCAACGCTTCCGTCATCAGCCGCTGGGCTATCTCACTTTGCTGAAGTTAAGGTTCTGTTTCAATTCTTCTATGTGTCCTTTGCCATTACCTTCGTTGCATTAATTGGGATTGTTCTCTATCAACGAAAAAAAGAACAATATCAGTACTTACGTGTTGCAAGCATTACTTCTATTGTTCTTCCTGTCATTACATTAGTCGGATGTTCCATTGACTTTGAAGCATCCTTTACCTTTTTACATAAGCTATTCTTTCGCAATGACGACTGGTTATTTGACCCTGTTACTGATCCTATCATAACACTCTTACCAGCTCAGTTCTTTTTGCAGTGTGCAATTGTTATCGCAACTGTTGTCATACTGGGTAGTCTCATCCTATACTTAAGATATCGTCATTATAAGAAGATAGATCGGGCAACACCGTTGGTATTACCGAAGGTCAATTATTTTTATTAAAACCAATATCGGTCCATCGTATATTTATAAATCTGATTGGAGGAATTATTGTTAGGTAGTATTATTCTTAACATAATTTCTCCTTTATCATTATATTCTAATATCGTTTTTTCTCCTAACATACCTAGAATAACATGTGTTCCATAAACAATTGCACTGCTTTCTTGGTTTCGTTCTGTAAAGGTTACTGCTTTCACCACTCGATAGCGATTTTGAAATTCATCCACAACATATTGATAAAAATAGGATTTTGGCTGTTCCTGAGCCAGTGACTCTCGATTGATTAGATTGAGATAAAACTGACCCTCTTTTAACTTTTTACTAGAAAGAGTCGTCATACCGTCAATCTCTTGGAGTTTTGTCTTCTTCCCACTTTCGAATAACAATAGTGATTCATACTCTGTATTTCTCCATAAATCTTCAGGTCCAATGATCCAACGAATCACAGGTTGAGAATAGATATTATTTACTCGAATGACGGAATTTAAGCTCTTTGAAAGTACAATGAAATCCTTTCCTTCCATTGCTTGAATGTCTTGCAATCCCATCCAATCCTTTGACTTACTCGCTTCAATATTCTGATCGTTACTATTTGTAGTTTCCTCTACAAATAATTCTTTATATTTGGGAATCAGTTTTGTAAAATCCGTATTTACAACCCATTCTCCCTTATTTAAGTTTAGAGCTACAATCAAATCTGTACTTTGAGCATCTAAGCGTTGTACAATCATTAGAATGGTATTGTTCGTATTATCGTAATCATAATCAATGATATTCCCTCCACTCTCATAAGGGTATATACTTACTACTTTTCCGAGATTATTCAATACAGCAAATACATTATCCATACACTCAATCACAAGTTGATTGCCTGCTGGTAAAGCTTTTGCCCCTACTTGTTGTATGTTGCAAGGAATATTCCCACGTAAGATACCATAGTTATCATAGAATACATAGTATTCGCCATTTAACGTTTTTGTCAGATAATGAAAAAGTCCTCTTGTATATTCTACTTCTGAGACGATTTCAACGGATAGCTTGGTTGGAACATTCGAGGTGTTTGAAGGTACATCAATGAGATATGCTTTTTTAGCAATACGACTTCCAGCATCGTTTCTAATATCAATGACAAGCTTATTTTGCTGTCCTGGTATTAATCCTACGATTTGGCCTTCAATTTCTTGTGAAGCGGTACGGTTGATATAAAGAGTGTCTGAAAAGTCAGGTATAGTCTCATCTGCGGCCGAAACAGTATAGTATACAACCACCTTTTGCTGCTGATTGCCTAGATATAGATATAAACTTGAAAGGTTTGTTCCAAATGGATTATAAATTAAAAGTGGATTGTCTATTGTATATTGTTTGATTCTTTTTTCTTCTTCCATTTGTGCAAGTGCTGCATCCTGGTACGACATACGATAGATTCCTTCATATTCACCTATCATATTCTCTTTTACCTTCGCTAAAAAGCTTGCATCATCAATATAGGTATAAGTCGATTGATCTGCAATCGCAGCGGTATTGGATTGAAAGGTATTATTGTTATCCTTTGACTCAGAAGAACTCCCAAATCCCCAGTTTTGATCTGAATTATTTGGCGATTCCACATTTTTTCGGTTACATCCAGCCATGCTTAACATACTTATGGTGAGGATAAACAGTGCTCGTAGATATCGTATTTTACTATTAGATAAGCAACATGTTTTCATGGTTCTCACCTCCGATGAATGAAATTGGGTCTAATCTTCTATGACTTAAAAAAAATGATAGCAAGATGTTCTTGCTATCATTATTTCCGTTTCATATATAAACTTACATGGGATTCAATGCCACGTTTTCCACTTATCCGATAAAAATCATCAATAGAAGTGCAATAATTGCAATTGCTAATACTACAATTGTGATCAATTTCGCATATAGAATCCGCTCTTTTCTTTTTTTCCACTGTTCCCTTGTTAGCATCATAATCAATCCTTTTTATTCATCTACACTATAATTAGGCGCTTCCTTAGTAATATGGATGTCATGTGGATGACTTTCTTTTAACGAAGCTGCAGAAATCTTTACGAATCTACCAGTACGTTTTAATGTCTCAATATCACGAGATCCACAATAGCCCATACCAGAACGAAGTCCACCCATCAATTGAAATACGGTATCTTCTACAGTACCTTTATATGCTACACGTCCTTCCACACCTTCTGGTACTAATTTCTTAGCATCCGCTTGGAAATAACGATCCTTGCTTCCATTCTCCATAGCAGCGATAGAGCCCATACCGCGATATACTTTATATTTTCTACCCTGGTATAATTCAAAGGTTCCAGGACTTTCATCACATCCTGCAAAGATACTACCCATCATACAAACATTAGCACCTGCTGCAATTGCTTTGGTAATATCTCCAGAATACTTAATACCACCATCTGCAATGATTGGTATGTTATATTCCTTTGCAACGTTATAAGCATCCATAATAGCTGTAATCTGTGGCACACCGATACCTGCAACAACACGAGTCGTACAAATAGAACCAGGTCCGATACCAACCTTGACACAGTCAACACCAGCTTCAATTAAATCCTTTGTAGCTTCTCCGGTTGCTACATTACCAGCAATAATCTGTAACTCTGGATATGCCTCACGTACCATCTTCACTGTTTTGACAACATTTGCTGAATGTCCATGTGCGGTATCAATTACGATTGCATCTACCTTTGCTTTTACTAAAGCATCGACACGCTCTAGGATATTGTTCGTAATACCAACCGCTGCAGCACATAACAGTCTTCCTTGAGAGTCCTTAGCTGCTAATGGATATTTGATTGTTTTCTCAATATCTTTAATAGTAATTAAGCCTTTGAGATTCCCTTCATCATCAATGATTGGAAGCTTTTCTTTTCTAGCTTGTCCCAAGATCATCTTCGCTTCTTCTAAGGTCACCCCTTCTTTGGCAGTTACAAGGCCTTCACTAGTCATGCTTTCTTTGATTTTCTTCGTAAAGTCAGTTTCAAATTTTAAATCACGATTTGTGATAATACCAACTAATTTCTTCCCCTCAGTAATTGGTACGCCTGAGATTCTATATTTCGCCATCAATTCATCAGCATCATGCAATGTATGTTCAGGTGATAAAGAAAATGGGTCTGTGATAACTCCGTTTTCGGAACGTTTCACTTTATCAACTTCCTCCGCCTGAGCTTCAATAGACATATTCTTATGAATCACACCAATACCACCTTGACGAGCCATCGCAATTGCCATGCGATGCTCAGTTACAGTATCCATACCAGCACTCATCAATGGAATATTTAATTTGATTTTCTTTGTCAGATTTGTTGATAATTCAACTTGATTTGGTATTACTTCTGAATAAGCAGGTACAAGTAGCACGTCGTCAAAAGTAATGCCTTCACCGATAATTACTCCCATTTCAAATATCCTCACTTTCATAATAATTTTCACAAGTATACTTTTTTTTGGTATTAAAGTCAAGCCTTTTCAAGAAAAAAGTGTTCGCCTATGAAATACAACAAGATAGTTCTGCTTTCTAGAACACATGAGCAGAACTATCTTGTTATTTGGTATTAAAATTCAGATATTCTTCTTGGATACTTTTGCTTGATACAAGCTACCATCTTTTCATCTGGCTCAAACAGTATCTTTATATTCCCTTTATCTCCACGACAGATAATGGCGTAAACCTTTGCATCTGGTCTTAGAGATGTAAAATTCTTAACGGTTAGCTGCATATTCTTATAATTATCAAGTGCATGAGAATTCACAGGAGCAGCTATCTCAACCTTATCAAAATCAATTCTCAATGCATTTTTTCTTTTGGAACCTCCACTGATTCGATCGAAATCTAACTGACCGTCACAATATATGTATTCATATTCTACATTAAATTTAGGAAATAAATAAACGCATCCTATAATACCAACCGTTGCAATAAAGGTTGCAATCGTACCTATTATGGCTCCACCCAATACAAACACCACAACAATCGCAAAAATCATGGCAACCTTAGCAACATAAGACCCCGGTGTTTTATTACGTTTGACCAGTGTTTCCGCATATGATTCATTCATAAAGTAACTTCCTCCTATTGTTTCATAACATTCATCGTCCAATGGTATAATTATACTAAAGTGATACATAAATGTCAAAGAGGTTATATCTATTTTAGAAAGGTATCCTTTTTTTATAATTTCCATATTATTCTTTTGTTGTCTATAAGTCAATCCTAATAAAAGCTTGTGAACAATACCCTTACATTAGCATAACGTCATAGCACTTTCCTATCACTGTCTAATAATCTCATTACAGTTCTCAGATGCATCTCAATCCCAATTTTAATACACTCTTCATCAACATCGAAGAATTCATTATGAATCGAAGCAGTAATCCCTTTTTCAACATTTGCTACACCAATGCTATAAAAGGCTCCCTTAGATGCTTCACAAAAGTACGCAAAGTCCTCAGCTCCAAGGCTTGGTGGCTCATTGGTAATTACATTTTCTTTCCCTACCGTTTCAATAGCAGCAAGCATAGCTACATCAACGACCTCATCACAGTTAACCAATGCAATGTAACTATCCTCAAAGGTTACTTCTGCTCTTCCGCCATAAGCCATAGCAGTACTTTGTGCAATTCTTATGATGTGTTCCTTAACTTGTTCGCGCAATTTTGTATCTAACGCTCTTAGTGTACCTTCCAGTTCTACCGTGTCTGCGATAATATTAGTTTTATTACCTCCGTGAATCTTTCCAATCGTTAAGACGATCGCATCCATGGCTGAAATCGAACGACTCACAATCGTTTGTAGTGCAATCACAATCTGTGAGGCGATTAAAATTGCATCCACGGCTTCCTCTGGATGTGCTCCATGGCCTGCCTTTCCTATTACCTTAATCCTAACATCTCCAGAGGCTGCATTTACTTGGCCGTGTTTGATACTAATCTTACCACATTCCAATCCGCTATGAACATGTAGGCCAACCGTATAGTCCACTTTGGGATTCTCCATACAGCCTTCCTTGATCATACGTTCTGCTCCACCTACCGTTTCCTCTGCTGGTTGAAAGAGTAATTTCACATTGCCTTGAAGCTGAGATCTCATGTTTTGTAAGATCTTTGCGGTACCAAGTAGAATCGTTGTATGAACATCATGCCCACAAGCATGCATCACTCCATTATGAATCGAGCGATAAGGAATTTCTCTTACCTCTTGGATTGGGAGAGCATCCATATCTGCCCTTATTGCAACTGTTTTCCCTGGCTCGTTTCCTTGAATGAGTCCAACAACACCATGAATTGCATAACCACTCTTATAATCTATTTTATTTTCTTTTAAGTACTTACAAATTACCTTAGATGTCCGAACTTCCTGTTCACTTAACTCAGGATGTTGATGCAAATCTCTTCGAATTGCTACTAACTCAGGATAAATCTCGTCAATCATTTTCTGAATATCCATTTTTAACCTCCTGTTTTATTTATATTAAAAATATCTATTGATTTTATCACCTTATCTAGCTATGATGAAACTTAAGTGATTTTACGTAATACATATAGGAGGTGCTACCTATGATTTTTCCTAATCCATTGTGTAAAGGAGATACCATTGGGGTGATTGCCCCTTGTTCTCCCGTTAGTTTAGAACGTGCAAAAAGCTGTGAAGAGTACTTACAAACACTCGGATATCAAGTCCTAATGGGTGAAAGTACCAAACTTACTCTTCATGGTTATCTCGCTGGATGTGATGAAATAAGAGCAAATGATATCAATTCCATGTTTGCCAATCCAAGCATTAAAGCCATCATCTGCATTCGTGGTGGTTATGGTGGTAACCGCTTAATGAGATTACTTGACTATGACCTAATCCGTCAGAATCCTAAAATCTTTATGGGTTATAGTGATGTCACCTCATTTCACTTAGCGTTTCATAAACTATGTTCCCTCGTAACCTTTCACGGTCCTATGGTTTCGTCAAATATGTTGGATGATTTTGATGATTATACCAAGTCAAGTTTCTTTGAAGCCGTTAGTATCCCATCCTACATCAATTTCCAGAATCCAAACCAAGAGGAGCTTGCTTCCATTACAGGTGGTCATGCAACTGGCGAACTCATCGGAGGCTGTCTTTCATTAATCAGTCCAGCCATTGGAACTTTCTATCAACCAGAATTTCATCATAAAATTCTCTTCTTAGAAGATATCCATGAAGATCTACCACGCTGTGATAAAATGATAGAACATCTCTTTCATTCCGGTATCATGGACCAGATCTCCGGCCTAATTCTCGGAGACTTTACCGAATGCAACAATAATACTGACCCTAATTATACCATAATCGATTACTTTAAAGAACGTTTTTCCACCTACAACAAACCAGTCATGTATCAAATCCAATCCGGCCACTGCATCCCAATGGCAACCTTACCATTTGGATACCTCTGTCATATGGATGCTGATCAAAAGACCATTGAATTTTATCGGTAAGTTGAATTTACGTGATGTTTAACATGTAGATCAAGCGATAGTCAAATAAAAATAATAGTATTCTATCAAAAATGGATATTGTAATTGTAGAAACGCAATCATTGTTTTAATGAATCTTCTATAGCTTATTCAAATGCGAGATTGTAGAAGAACCAGACTCAAGAAAGCTAATTCAATCTATTGTTATTCTTAAAAAGTAACTGAATTCTATCAATACTTTATAAAGAGAATATTCGAATTCTTTTAATACTCTTAAAAAGGCTATTTGAAATCTATTGATGTTCTTAATAAGCTATTGAATTTATTGATACTCTTAATAAGGCTATTTGAATTTTATTGATACAGAAGATTGAATTCTATTAATAAAATTGATATTTACTAGTTTCAAAAAAGGGCCGCCCTTTACGATGGGAAATTCTTTAGAATTTCCTATCGTGATTCGTGTTAAAAGCATGTGTTAATAACTGACATTAGCATATGATACAAAATTCAATTTGATTTGTGACTATGGGAAGGAATTAGAAGTTCTTAGTATCCCGTTAAATTTCCCAGCAATGTTTCGACAGGAGGTCGAAACAAGGCTTGTCTGCGCCATGGATGGCGCATAAAAGCCGTTTGCGTGCTCATTCAACAAAAAAACCGGGATACTTAGAACTTCTTATTCCTGTACATCGGAACAAATCATTTGAACTTTTGTATCATATGCTACCACAACTTCTATCACATGCTTTTAGCAACGAATCCCATAGCCGAACTTTTGTATCATATGCTCCACAACATCAATCACATGCTTTTAACAACGAATCCAATAGCCCCATATCAAAAGAAGTGATGTGCAAAGCACATCACTTCTTTTCAAATCAATAACTATCCAATTCAATGGCCTACATCATTCCCATGCCGCCTGCGCCGCCTGCTGGCATTGCTGGAGCCGCTTCTTTGATGTTAGCAACAGCTGCTTCTGTTGTTAAGAAAGTGGATGCAACGCTTGTAGCGTTTTGTAACGCACTTCTAGTAACCTTAGCAGGATCAAGGATACCATCCTTAACCATATCAACATATGCTTCAGTTAATGCATTGAAACCAATTCCTGGTTCAGCTTCTCTTACTTTATTAACGATTACAGCGCCTTCTAAACCAGCGTTGAAAGCGATGCAGCTAAGTGGTGCTTCTAATGCTTTAAGAATAATTGCAGCACCTGTCTTTTCGTCACCTTCAAGGTTTGCTGCCATCTTAGCAACTTCCTTGCTAGCATGAATATAAGCAGAACCGCCACCTGCGATAATACCTTCTTCTACTGCTGCCTTAGTAGCTGCAAGTGCATCTTCCATACGAAGCTTATTCTCTTTCATCTCTGTTTCAGTTGCAGCACCAACACGAATTACTGCTACACCACCTGCAAGTTTTGCAAGTCTTTCCTGAAGCTTTTCTTTATCGAATTCAGAAGTAGTTTCTTCGATCTGAGTACGAATCTGAGCAATTCTTGCTGAGATTTCGTCTTTATTACCTTCACCATCAACAATGATTGTATTTTCTTTTTGAACCTTAACGGATTTTGCACGTCCAAGCTGATCCATTGTAGTTTCTTTTAACTCAAGACCAAGTTCATCAGAGATTACAGTACCACCAGTTAAGATCGCGATATCCTGAAGCATCGCTTTTCTTCTATCACCATAACCTGGAGCCTTTACACCTACTACAGTAAATGTTCCTCTTAACTTGTTGATAACTAATGTAGTTAAAGCTTCACCTTCAATATCTTCTGCAATGATTAATAATCTCTGTCCGCTCTGAACAATCTGCTCTAAGATTGGAAGGATTTCTTGAATATTGCTAATTTTCTTATCTGTAATTAAGATGTATGGATTCTCAAGAACAGCTTCCATCTTATCCATATCTGTTGCCATGTAAGAGGAGATGTATCCACGATCAAATTGCATACCTTCTACAAGATCAAGCTCTGTCATCATTGTCTTAGATTCTTCAATTGTGATAACACCATCTTTGCTTACCTTATCCATAGCATCAGCAACTAATTCACCTACGGTTTCATCTCCTGCAGAGATTGCAGCAACCTTAGCAATTTGTTCTTTTCCAGTTACTTTAGAGCTCATCTTAGAGATTGCTTCTACTGCAACTTCTGTTGCTTTCTTCATACCTTTTCTCAAGATAATTGGATTAGCACCAGCTGCTAAGTTCTTCATACCTTCATTGATCATCGCTTGAGCTAACACGGTAGCTGTTGTTGTTCCATCACCTGCAACATCATTTGTCTTAGTAGCAACTTCCTTTACTAACTGAGCACCCATATTTTCAAATGCATCTTCTAATTCAATTTCTTTTGCAATGGTAACACCATCGTTTGTAATTAATGGTGCCCCAAAAGATTTATCAAGAACTACGTTTCTACCCTTTGGTCCAAGTGTAACTTTTACTGTATTCGCTAATTTATTAACACCAGCTTCGAGCGCTACTCTAGCATCTGTACTATACTTAATGTCCTTTGCCATATCTATGTCCTCCTAGTTTTATTTTTTACTGACAAACTGTCTATACCTTCTATTCAACAATTGCAACAATATCGTTCTGTTTTACTACGATATATTCAACATCTTCTAATTTCACTTCAGTACCAGCATATTTGGAGTAAATAACCTTATCTCCAACTTTCACTTGCATAGTTACTTCTTTACCATCAATCATTCCACCAGGACCTACAGCTACAACCTCTGCCTGCTGTGGTTTTTCTTTTGCCTGACCAGGTAAAACAATACCGGATTTTGTTGTTTCTTCAGCAACTAATTGTTTTAATACTACTCTGTCTCCTAATGGTACTAACTTCATTATAAATTCCTCCTTTAACAAAAATTACGATATTATTAGCACTCTTTTAAGTTGAGTGCTAATCATTGGTTATATATTAGTGAATTTTCCTTCAAAGTGCAACTTTACTTTTTAAATGATTTTATACCAAACAATGCTAAAACTATTATATACTCTTGTATTCTCTCTTATTCTCACTTTTTCTTATTTTTTTATAAATTTCCAGTTTTATATTTAAGTTCCTGATTCCATATCTCCTTAGTATACCAAGAACCCTCTTACATTATGTCCGCTTTATTTTGACATTATAAGCAGTTTGTGGCAAAATAAATACATTGGCATTACGAAAGGAGAATTGGAATGAAGCTTGCATCCCCAAAAAAAGAAGATGAAAAAAAATTGAATATTACACGACTGTTAAAATACTTCTTTGGCATTATTTTTGCAGTCACTACCATTGTTTTAATTGGTTATACAGGATTTGAAATCCTCCAATTTAAAGTTGTATACCAAGTAGAGGATACCTTATTTAGTATTGCAGTAATTACAGTTCTAAGTCTTCTCTCAGGTGGTTTTCTAAGTTCTGCTCTTACTGCGCCAAGATCCAAACAACTGGTACGACTTAGTATCTTAATTGGAATCTTCATTTTTTACTGCCTACTATTATTGAATCTACTATTTACCAGCAGACACTCTTGGTTTTCACTCTCCTTTGACCAAAGCATTTGGAGACGTTTTGAGCAGAATGTAAATCTAGTTCCTTTTCATACAATCCTAAATTACATAACGAATTCATCAAATGATCCTCTTTCAACGATACTGACTAACCTAATCGGTAATTTCTTTGCATTTATGCCAATGGGCTTTTTCCTTCCAGTGTTTGTAAAAAAATTTCGTCGTATCGCTTCCTTTATCCTTACAATGACCGTTGGTATCATAATGATAGAATTGATTCAAGGCTTTACTAATCTAGGCACTTGTGATATTGATGACTTGATATTAAATCTTGCAGGTGCTATCACCGGTTTTTACTTATGTAAGATTCCTTTTATCACGCGCTTTAGGTTTGGTAATTAAAAACGGTTGCAAACAAATACATTTCTTGATTTGTTTGCAACCGCCATTTTATTCCACTTTCACCGAATTGGTCTTGATGATCGTTCTTGGCAATGCATCCTTTGAATTTTTCCATGGTTCATTCACATAACGATAATCAAATTTATCGGTAAACCATTCCAGGTCATCTCGAACTCGTTTCATATTCTCAAGATATACCTGATTAAGATTATTTAGAAAGTCTTCACACATCGCCCCACTAAAATACTTCTGACCTTCACGATACAAAAGTGCATAATGTTTCGTGCAAAAACCTTTGGAGTTCTTAAATTTCGTACGAAATTCTTCTTCTCTCCTATACAAAAACAACAAGGAAGAAATATGAAGCGCAAACATTCCATTTATTTTTCTACACACATAACAGGAATGATTGAGATTCTTTATGTAATCTAGAATCGGACTTTCTATCGATTTCTTATGAAACAATCCTCCAGACGTCGATTGCTTTCCAGTCATCATCGGTGTTAAATCTTTGATTGTCTTGTCCATATGCGTTTTTAACATTAACGCTAAGCCAAGACGGTTCTGATTCTTATACATCAATTGGATATGATCCTCACAAAAACCAATCTTATCAGTTTCCATGCGCACATCATCTTCCATATAGCTCGGTCCCATGATAAAATCAATTGCATTGTCTTCTAGTACTTGATACATACTACATACAGGACATTCACAATCTTGATTAAAGGCATCGTTTACTGGGATTGTGTAGAGTTGTTCGTTCAATTTGTCTCCTCCGAAATGAGTGTCTTAATCTGACGTGCTTTATCCTTGATTCGCTCATTCGCTTCTTTTGATACAATTACTTTCGATACGAAACGTAAAGCTTCGTCATATTTACCCACTCTACGTGCTAAGTCTGCCAATAAGTATGTAATCGTTAATTCATCCATACCACACATAGGGAATAATTCTTTACTAAATGCTTCTGAAAAACCTTCGTATGCATTGATCAAAAAGTCTTGTTCTTGTTTTATAAGCTCTTCCTTGACTTTTGCAATGTCTTTCGTATCTTCTGGTAATGTTTCTCTCTTTCCCCGAATCAACCAAGCTGTTTTGAGGCAGGTATATGCCCTTTCACTCAATTTACCTTTTTTCACAATGGTGTTTAGCAAAGCAAGCTTATGCTTAGTAATCGCTTCATCATAGGATAAGATATCCCCTTCTGGGGTTCCACCTTTATATGATGCAGAGATATTTTCCTTAATAAAACGTGCTTGGGTAGTTGTCATATAACTAAAGAATCGGTTGAGTGCTGCGTATCCGCAATACGGACACGCAACTACATCATATTTTAAAGAATCTACTGCTTGATATTTTGGACGTAAATCCGTATCTGCAGAGACTAATTTTACTTTACCTGTTTTAATTGTCTTACTCTTAAATTCCTTGTCACATACGGGGCATTTGAATGATTTGTCAAAGATAAAATCTTGCTCGAGTACCTGTTGCTTTTCAGCAGATTTATCACTATCTTTTTTTGATACTTCCTCTGACTCATATACTTCCACATTCGATAACTTACCAAGTCCCATTGACTCTAATCCATCAAATAAATTAGCCATTCATGTTTCCTCCTTATGCCGGTTTATAACTACTTTTTAATGAAGCAATTCGATTGAATACCAGATGCTCTTTCGATGAATCTTTCGAATCCACACAGAAGAAGCCATTACGAAGGAACTGATAACGTTCAATGCCTTCTACCTCTTTCACGCTTGGCTCGATATAAGAATCCATAATTGTGATTGAATTTGGATTCAAATTCATCGTTCCATCTTCATTATATACACCTTTTTCTTCATCTACAAGATTCTCATAAAGTCTTGTTTCCGCTTTTACAGCATGAGGGGCAGATACCCAATGAATGGTTCCCTTCACCTTACGGCCATTGAAACCAGAACCGCTCTTTGTCTCTGGATCATACGTACAATAAACTTCTGTCACATTCCCATTCTCATCGGTTTTATAATCAGTGCAGGTTACAAAATAAGCATTCATCAAGCGTACTTCATTGCCAGGGAAGAGACGAAAATATTTCTTTGGAGGATCAATCATGAAGTCCTCACGTTCAATATATAGCTCACGGCTAAATGGTACCATTCTAGTTCCCATTTCTTCGTTCTCTGGATTATTCGAAGCTTCCATATATTCTTCCTGACCTTCTGGATAGTTTGTAATGATCAGTTTAATTGGATCAACGACTGCCATCACACGCTTTGCTTTTGTCTTTAAATCTTCACGTATACAATATTCAAGCATTGCATAATCAACAGAAGAATTACTCTTACTTACTCCACAAAGCTCCATGAACATACGAATTGATTCTGGTGTAAAGCCTCTTCTTCTTAATGCACTAATCGAAACTAGTCTTGGATCATCCCATCCATCAACAACACCTTCCTCGACCAACTTTTTAATGTAACGCTTTCCAGTTACTACATTGGTTAGGTAAAGCTTTGCAAACTCAATCTGCTTTGGAGGATTCTCATATTCAAGCTCATTCACAACCCAATCGTACAATGGGCGATGATCTTCAAATTCTAACGTACAAATCGAATGAGTAATCCCCTCAATTGCATCTTCAATTGGATGTGCAAAGTCATACATTGGATAGATACACCATCTATCACCAGTATTGTGATGTGTCATACGAGCAACACGATAAATAACAGGATCTCTCATGTTAATATTTGGAGAGGACATATCAATCTTTGCACGTAATACCTTCGAACCATCTTCAAATTCACCATTCTTCATACGCTCAAATAAATCAAGATTTTCTTCAATACTACGATCACGATATGGGCTATTCTTTCCTGGCTCAGTTAATGTTCCACGGTATTCACGCATCTGTTCTGCAGTCAAATCACAAACAAAGGCCTTCCCTTTTTTGATTAATTTCACTGCACCTTCATACATCTGTTCAAAATAATCGGATGCAAAGAAGACACGATCTTCAAAATTGCCACCTATCCATCTTACGTCTTCTTCGATGGACTCAACAAATTCGGTCTTTTCTTTGGTCGGATTCGTATCATCAAAACGTAGATTGAACTGACCACCATACTTTTTCGCTAATCCATCATTTAAGAGTATGGACTTTGCGTGTCCTATATGAAGATATCCATTCGGTTCAGGTGGAAATCTTGTAATTACCTTCTTACAGCGTCCCTCTGCTATATCCTTTTCAATGATCTGTTCAATGAAATTCTTGGATACTACTTCTTTTTCTTCCACTTCTCTTACTTCATTCTCAACATCGTTACTCATGATGTCCCTCCTGTTTCGCTAATCTTATAGCAATTCGCATTCCGTTGCGAACTTAAGTTCTTTACTTATGCTAACTATCATATCACAGTTTATAAAATTAGAAAAGCCCCTTGTTATTGCTTAAACTTTCGATACTCTGCTAAGAGTAAATCCACCATTCTTCCATAGCTTTGAACCCCATCCTTTTGATCGTTCATAATGAGGTAGGTATTATTTACTTGTTCTGCGATATTACTAGTCACGGTATTCTCAAATTGTCTCCAATAATCGGAATTTGCATTCAAATCAATTCGAACAGGATTACTATAAGTAGCTGAAACCTCATGATATCGCTCGATATCCTTATCATATAAGGCATTCCCTGCAATAATCAGCGCTTCCATGACACCACTATACTGAATCTGTGGATGATTGGAAGCAACACATGCCAGATATGCAATGTAGTTTGCTTCATCTTCCCGCATAAACCCTCTTAGATGCGCCATCTCATGTGCTATTGTAGAAGGCAACGAATAATCAGGAATATCTATATTGACGTTTGCTTCCATCGTAAATGGGAAAAAGATACCGGTTAACTGCATTCTCGACATTAGCTTTGAAACTAGCAAAGGCTTTGCACCAGGGTAGTTTCCATCTAATATAGGATAGTCCTTAGCAAGGTTGTCATAGGCTTTCACCATCTCCTTGGAAAGCTCTCCATATGACATGGAAAGCAAAAAGGCTCCTGCAACGTCCTCATTGTCAATCTGATCTCGCAATTGGTTTGCTCGTACAGAAAGTGACATGCAAAGCTCGTATAATTCATCTACACTGGATTCTTGAATGGTAAGTCCACTATAAGTCGTAAAAGAATATCGATAGTAATTCACCCCACAACCGATGGTGTACATAAACAATAGGATAGCAACGAGTACTCCAGCATTCAATATTCCTTTTCCAACAAGAAACGCTTTATTATCCTTTGTTTTAATGATTCGTAATACCCATCGAATTGTATAATATGTGAGAATAACTGGGATTGCTAGAACAACGAGTTCTCCTAGCGAAAAAGGAAGGATACCAGATATGGTTGAGTATAGCTGAGAATAAACATAATAAATTCGTTTTGCAAACACTTCTTCTGCTATGTATGTATTATGTTTTACAAGATATGTAAGACCAAAAGAAAGGGGAATTAGCAACAGTAAAATAATCCTTTTGAGTTTCCATAACTGTTTCATACTAATTCCCCTTCCAGTATTTATTCCTTAAATTTTATCTGTATGTTACCACTAGATGTTACCATTGAAACTTCTTTTTGCGCGCCACGATCAATCAAGACGCTATTCTTATAATGACTATCACCGATCTCTACGTTTCCATATTCAGATTCGATATCAAATCGATAATCTTCTTCCTTACCAAGCAAGTTAAGCTTTACTAGGCCATACGTATTCTCGACTGAAAGTGTTTCTACCTCAGTACGATCGATCATTAGATTACCACTGCTTAATTTCGTATCCAACTTTTCAAGGCCACTATCCTTGATCTCAACTTCACCATACGTATTTTTTATACTCGATTCCTTACTAAATACTTGATCCAAGGAGAGCTTACCGCTACTTAAGGTTAACTTTAAGCTTTCGCCAGGTTCTTCTTGTGAATTAATGGTATTTAACACAACTTCGCCATACGTATTCACAATCTTAGCCAATCGAATGCTGGTATTCTCAATCAGAATCTCACCTGAGGATTCCTCTAAATCCAGTTGATCAATTACACTTCCAGATAGGATGGTTTCTCCATATTGATTCGAAATATCCATCTCTTTAACTTTTACACTACCAATGGAACAGCTCCCAGAAGATTTATCTATTTGAATGGTTTCAAATTCGGATAAGGTAGGGATATAAATTTTCAGGTAGTTTTCATGTTTTGTATGAATGGAATAGCTTCCTGTATTGATCTTTTGATCTGAGAATGTTAACTTATGATCCTCAATTGATAATATCGGTTCATTATTGATGTAATAGTACGAATACTCCATGTAGAAGTCATCCGATGCGATAATCTCTAAATTTGCATAGTTCGATGTAATATCAAGAGCTTGTAGCTCATCAATTGCGACTTTTTCGCTATAGAAGTGTGTCATATCCTCTTCCGTATACACTTTACCATTATTGATATGAACATTGTTGCAGCTGGTAAGTAAAAGAATACTTAGACTTGATACTATCATTAATTTAAATATTTTTTTCATTCTTCTCTCCTATGCTATGCTTCCAATAAGTAGATATGCCATATACTCACATTTTTGGTCTATATGAGTTATGAGAATATATGACATATTCAAGGATATTTTAACATAAGCAATAGGAAAGATAATTAGAATACGATTAAAGTTTACCGTACTTATCCGCCAAACGAACAAACTCTTCAATCTGATTCTCCACTTGTTTTAATGCATCCTTCCAGAATTCAGGTTTTGTTAGATCGATATCTGCATAAGCAGCTACATCTTCTACAGAGCTGATTGTTGTTGCGTGTAGTAATTCACGGTATTTTGGTAAAAATGCTTCACCAACCTCAAGATAACGTGCATATAAGCCACGTGCAAATAAGCCACCAAATGCATATGGGAAATTATAAAAGCTAGTGCTTCCAGAATAATAATGTCCTTTGCATACCCACATATATGGATGAAGATAGTCATGATTTAATCCATCTCCATAAGCTTTTTTCTGAGACTCTAGCATAATCTTTTCTAGTTCCTCTGGGAATAAGAATTTCTCCTTACTTTGTTCAAATACTTCTGTTTCAAATAGGTATCTAGAATAGATATCACAGATAATCTGAGTCAAATCCTGTAGCTGCCCTTCTAATAAAGCAAAGCGATCCTTTTCATTTGCTTCTTTCATTGCAGCATTTAAGATGACATTCTCATTAAAGGACGATGCTGTATCTGCAACTGGCATTGAAAAATCGGTATTAAACATACGGTGGCTATGAATATTCTTATTGTGATATGCATGCCCAAGTTCATGTGCTAAAGTAACAATATCAGACAGTGAACCATCAAAATTCGTTAATACCCTACTTTGCTTTTTGGTTTGAAGGTTGCAACAGAACGCTCCCCCTACTTTACCTGATTTTGGATATACATCAATCCACTCTTCATCAAAAGCTTTCGCCACCATCTCAGTTAAATCAGCTGAAAATGTACTAAAGTGAGAAATTAAATAGTCTCTTGCTTCCTCAATGGTATACTTTTTTTCTGCTTCTCCAATTGGAGCGAATAAATTAAACCAGCTTAAGCCCTTTTGTTCTCCAAGAAATTCGCCTTTCTTACGTAGGTATTTATGAAATACTGGTAGATAGTCTTGAATTGCAGATAACATAGCATCTAACGTCGCTCTCTTCATATGAGACTTAGATAAAGTCATCTCAAGTGGAGATTCATATCCTCTTAATTTTGACAGCTCATTTACCTGACCTTTGATACTATTAAGTGCAAATGCTATGGAACCTTTGATCTTATCATAGCATGCAAGTTCAGCTTCATAAGCTTCTTTTCTTACGATTGGATCTTCATCGTAGGCGAGATTACGAATTTCGGATAACGTCTTTTGCTCCCCTTTGTAATCAACCTTAACACTACTAGTTAGGTACTCTTGTAGATTCCCCCATGCCATGGATCCGGTGATATCCATCTTTGCAACTACTTCTTCTGCTTCATTGCTAAGAAGATGAGATGCTTCTTCCTTCAAATTATTGAGAAGATAACGATAGTCGGTAAGTCTTTCATCACCCTCTGTAAATTGGTCGACATCCTCGATTTTAGCTAAATACTTTTGGATTACTGCTTCTGCTTTTGCACAATCACTTGATTTTTTTGAGATAACACCAAGATAAGAAGCGCTTTGAGGATCTGATGTATTCGTAGACTGACAAAGACCGCAATATATTGCTAACTCAGATTCTAATTCAAATTTTTCTTCCCAAGCATCAACAATCTGGTTCACAACCGCCTTTTCTACCTTGATTTCATCTCCTTGTATCTTACTTGCAAGTTCATTTAACTTCTTGCAGATTTCTTCAAATCGTTTTAAATCATTTGTAAACTTTGGGTCCTCATATCCTTGATATAGGACATCTAAATTCCATTCTGTCTTCATTGTATGTATTCCTCTCTCTTTCTAATTGTTCTATGAAAAGAACAATTGTATCCGTTTTTCATTCTGTTACGCGTTATGTGATTGTTTTTAACACTTACTTTCAATCCAATTCCTATTGGTGTTTTGGGCGTTTTGAATGAATTTTTCTTATTATATCATTTTATATCATATTTTTCTAGAGATTCTGTGATAACATTCTGTACAAGCATTCTGTCCTTGCATCGTAATTGAATTTACAATTTATAAGATGTTTCTTAGACTGGAGTTTGTCAGTTTCATCATTATATCACTTTTCATTCATTTTATCTATCACATCAATGCAAATATCTATCAATTAAGGTTGTTGTCAGATTATCACAAGAATAAGCTACCAAAATTTTAAGGTTGTATCCAATCCCTAAGATTTCAGTAGCCTATTGATTTGTTTTTATCTTTTTATTTCAGTGCATTGATTGGTCCCGTTCCTTCTCTTTTGGAGTTATGGGTTTGATTTTGATTTTCTACCTTCACTTTTTGAGTAATGCTATTAAACTCTTCTTTCATTTTCTTCTGAGCATTTTTTTCATTCTCCACAAAGTTTTGTTTCATCTAAGTCCTCCTTTAATGTGTCCCTACGTATTCAACTGCACTCTGACCAGCAATTCTACCGAATACAATCACTTCTGCGATTGCATTACCACCAATACGGCTTTCTCCATGCACACCACCAGTTACCTCACCTGCTGCAAATAATCCAGGGATGACGGATTGATTCGTTGAAAGCACTTCTGCCTTGGTATTAATCTCAACTCCACCCATCGTGTGATAAATTGCAGGTGCAACCTTCACAGCATAATATGGAGCCTTTGATATTGTTTGATCCTTTCCCGTCGTACGATTGAAAGGATCGGTTGTTTTATCTGTAATTGTCTTATTCCAATCAGCAATCGTCTGAATTAAGGTTGCTTCATCCACATGTATGTCATCTGCTAATTCAGCTAAATTCTCCTCATCCTCTACAATATCGGCTTTCATATAATCTTTGATCGTACTCAGATTATCAAACACTTGTTGATCAAAAATTAGATATGCGTACCCACCTTCTTGTTCCATGATTGCCTTACTTACAAGATCCCTTGTACTCATCTCATTAAAGAAGCGCTCTCCATTCTGATTTACTAAGATGGCTCCTTTTTGTCGCACTTCTTCTGTAATGATTGTGCGTGTTTCTTCCTCAACAGTAGGAACGACTTGAATTTGATCCATATCAATAACTTTCGCTCCGACTGCTTGAGCCATACGAATTCCATCTCCATCGGTACCTGGCGTATTCGTAGTAATCAGATCTTTATATTCTTTATGATATTCTGCAATCATATCAGCATTAGCACCAAATCCACCGGTTGCTAATATCACTGCTTCACAATTAATTGTGTATTTGACATTCTCTCCAGTAGCATGAACTCCTTTGATTTCACCCTTATCCATGATTAAATCGGTTGCCTTAGTATGATATAGAATCTCCACTTGCTTTTCTTTCAATTGTTTTACTAATGCATCCACAATATAGGTTCCGATTGGAACACCATCTCCAGGTGCATGCATTCTCATATTCGTTGCTCCACCAGCACTGGTAAGTGTAGTCAACGGTGCTCCTATACTTTCAAGCCAATCTACAGCTGCTGCTGAATTCTCTGCAAGTGTTCGAACGAGCGCTTCATTGTTTGTATAATTACCCCCTTTTAGGGTATCCTCAACAAAACTTTCTACCGAATCATTTACCTTTTGATCCTTTTGAAGTTTTGTTTCTGCCGCATTCAAACCACCAATCGCTTTGATGGTATTGCCACCTGCCATCGCTTGCTTTTCAAGGACTATTACCTTTAATCCTTTATTGGTTGCTTCTAATGCTGCTGTCATTCCAGCTCCACCAGCACCAATTACAACCACATCTGCTGATTTGATTTCTTCCTTGACGGTACTCGTTGGTTTGCTCTGTTGAACGATTGGTGTCAAGGTTTGCACATCTACACCAGCGTTGGTCAAGGCTTGAGTTACTGCTTCTACCACACCCTTACTTGATTTGGTAGCGCCTGAGATTGCATCTACTTGAACCGACTGACTTGTTACCATCTCACTCGGAAGCTGAGCAAGTGCAACCGATCCGATTCCTTCTGTTTCACCCTCACCAGTGCAGGTGATGGATTCAATCTGATTTGCTCCTAATACCACGGTTGCTACAATATCGCCACCATAGCCTTGGGCTTTTCCTTCGTACGTACCAGGGGTATACTTACCAGCCACTGGTGTCTGTGTAATGTCTTCACCCTTATTGTCTTTCTTTGCACAAGCTACAAAGGTAAAAACAAACACTGCAATTAAAAAAAGTGAAAATAAACGCTTCATCATTGCTCCTCCTTATTTCCATAAAGATTGCAATATTTCAAAATATTGCTAACAATAGTTTGCGTTTATTTTCACTTTTTATACGATAATTAACGGATTGCAGCTATCTCATTCAGTATAACTGCTTCAATTCTCTCCCTTACTAACAAAAGCTTCTTCTTATCTTTATAATTCTCATTCAATTCTTTCCTCATTGGTACAATCACTTGTCTACCCACTGAAGTGACAGGACCGACAAATAAAGGGTAATAGCCAACCGTTCCTGTATAAACTACCTCTTCGTATTTATGTAATACCACCTCTAATATGATGGTATCATTGTTCATCTCTCTCGTCATACTTGAAACAAAGTTACCTAAGGAATATACACATAATACTGATTTGCCAGACTTTGTTGTAAGATACTCCGCTTCTTGTAGACAATGTGGATGAGAACCAAGAATAAGATCGACTCCCGCCTCAGCCATCTCCATTGCATGTGTTCTTTGTTGCTTTGTCACGTTATGAGTATTCTCTGACCCCCAGTGATTATAAGCGACAATATATTCAGCACCAGATTCTTTTGCTGCTTTGACATCTTTGACCACCTTCTCCTTGCTATAGCAACTCACTAGCTGCTCTACCTGGCTCTTTGGTAAACAATCACGTGCATTGAGTAACTCAGTATAGGAAAGAAGAGCTATCTTAATCCCTCCCACCTCCAATAATAAGATTGGTTGCTTACTATCCTTTACATAAGTCCCAGTATGTGCAAGGTTCACCGCATCTAAATTCTGAATGGTTTCAGTAACCCCCTTCTCCTCATGATCTAAGCTGTGATTATTCGCAGTCACTACAGCATCAAAGCCTGCATCCACCAATGCTTCTAGATAACTTGCCATTGCATTGCACTGTGGACTTCCATTCTTGTCTTTTTGTTGATAGGTATATGGATTCGATGGTGAGATCAAAGTCTCTAAATTCCCTACAACAAGGTCAGCTGAGTTCAGTATCCTTTTTACATAAGTAAAAGATGGTGTAAAATCAAAGCTCTTCCCTTTTTTTGCTGCATTTTGTTGTCCACCAAGGCACATCAAATCCCCCGTAAACATCAAGACCGCTGTACTTTCTTTTTCCTTTGGTAATTCAATCAATTGTATTCCTCTGCTTTCCTTAGCTACGAAAATAGCAGTATCTACCGACAGCTTTGTCACATAAGCCATAATCTCTTGGTAATTGCCCTCTTGATGAACGGTTTGACTAAGATCAATAGAATATGCCTGTACTTTCACGCTAAATACATACGTTAATATACAGGCATAGAATAATCCTATGAAAAGCCCAGTCCACGCCTTGAAAGTTCTCGATTTCATGTTACTTTACTCCTTGTAATCGAATTCATATTCACGCTAGAACCATTAAGCTTTATTTACTTTATGGTACTACTTTCTCATTCAGAGGTACCTAATGTAGCATTGCTACCCTTTCTATCTAAAAACCTGTTTCCTGTGTTGCAGCTGCAGCTTTTGCTTGATTATACTTTATATTTAAAAATGCATTATAATCCTTCTTAAATATCTTCTCTAATGCTGCATCATATCCAACCACAATGTGATTAAAATTCTCTCCAACCTTAACTAATAGATTACCAGCAAGTTTTTGTCCTATATTAATTGATCGTAATTTTTGATTCAAATCAAAGAAGCGAATCTGACTAACACTGTTTTTTCCATTCCTTTGATAGTAATATGCCCAAACCTGTTGCTGCATCGGTAAGATATCCATCGTAGATCCCTTGGAATAGAATAAATACTTTTTGCCCAATTTGTAATTCTTATGTATCTGCAATGCTCCATGAAAATCGGACTCAATGCTATTCATGGATTCTCTTTCATTCTTTGCTAAGAATCTCTTCAAATATCGATCATAATTACCGCGTAAATAATTCACGGTTGCAACAACCATAACAAGGATGCAAACAAACATAACCAAATACAATGCATATGCTATGAAAATGTCAATACCTCCAATGGTATTATCATAGATACAGTATGGGATGGAATAGTCCAAAAGTTGAGTGCCAAACTCCTCTTCAATTGCTTCCTCATAATAACGTAGCATGGTTCCAGTCATCTTGGTTAAGGTACCTGTAATCTGAACTGGCTCACTTGCACCACTCGTTTCATAAACCTTCTTTAATTGTTCCGAAGTACCCATATCCGCTTTGACCGCATATAAAAAACCTGCATCTGTTTCCTCATCATATACCTCACAGACAAAGCAAATACTTGTTACTTTGGTTACCTGAGTCTTCTTATTCCTTGAAGTCTCTTCTGCGAATCCCATATTGACAAAATCCACGTCTAAGGTAACATACTCGCCTTCCAATTCCTTTACATCCCAATCGTAATTTTGATTCAAATCGATCGGCCCCTGGATGCAATCAATAAATGATGCTTTGGTAATTAACATACATACTGCAATAATGATAACACATACAACTAGCTTTGTCCTAAGTCCTGATAGAGCCTTTTTCCTGAGTTCCTCTAACATATCTCTCCCACCTCATAATTATATTTTCATATGCATTTACTTACAAAGTAAGATTATCATAATTATGAAATAATTACAATAATTTTCCATTTTTTTATAATCTTTAATTCGTCAATGTTCTTCGCTTTTTCCTACCATTTATATCCTATAGATATTTTTCTACAAACAAGATAGGCTAGTAAGTAGATATTCACAAAATGTATGAATATTCATTATTAATATTTCTACTACAAAAGAGTTTTAATATACAGGAGATAAAAATGAAAGCAAAAGCACATGTCATCGGCGGAGTCACATTTACTCTATCTACCGTTTTATTTGTCAAACATAATCAGCCAGATCTTGTATTGAATCTGATTGAAGTATTTTCTGGTGGTTTCATCGGCTCGTTGTTGCCTGATATGGATCATAAAAAAAGTCTTTTTGGTTCCATTCTACATATACCTGTGAAGCATAGAACCTTAACACACAGTTTACTTTTTCTTTTGTTAATGACAGCAATGTGTCTGCAATTGAGCTTGAGTTTCGGTCTTGGGATATTTTGTGGAATTTTTAGTCATGATCTTCTCGATATGATGGGACGAAAGTCTGCTGGTATCTGTCTTTTCTATCCCTCAAAGAAGCGTTACGGTTTTTTCCGTCTACCATAAAAACCAAGCATATTATTTTACATGCTCTCATATACTAATCTAAAATGGGAAAAAGAGGACTTGTTATGCATCGAAATCAGAATATACACTTTAAAACTTATGCAATTCTAGGATTTATCTTCGTCGCAGCACTTGGTACATTATTACATTTTACATTCGAATGGTCTAATCAGAATCGCATTGTTGCCTTCTTTTCTGCGGTGAATGAAAGTATGTGGGAACACCTCAAATTACTTGTTTTCCCTTTTTTAATTTATAGTGCATTAGAATATATTAAGCTTGGTCCTTTGTTTGATAATTATATTATCGCAAAAGCATTTGGGCTCCTTGGTGGAATACTTACCATGGTCACTCTTTATTATACCTATTCTGGCATTATTGGTGACCACTATCTATTCATGGATATTGCCATTTCTATCTTAGGAATCATTGTTTCCTTTAGTATTTCTTGTTATATCATGAACCATCGCTTGCTTCGAGCTAGTATTTTTCAACCAATTGGAGTCATCTTAATTCTATTAGTAATTATTTGCTTTATGTGGTTTACGTACTTTCCACCAAGAATTAACTTATTTAAGGATCCACCTACTGGCCGTTATGGTTATAATATGAACTATAAATAAGTATCTATCATATAAATAATGGCTCTATGTCAAGCAGTTCGAACCTCGCTGACATAGAGCCATTATTAATAAACTATTTTTCTCTTAGAATTCCTTGTAGAACTCCTTCTTAACTCCACATACTGGACAATTATCAGGAGCTTCATCAAGAATGGTGTGCCCACAGACTGGACAGATGTACACATTGGTTAGTTCAATATCCTTACCCTCTCTGGCACAATCCTGTGCTTTCTGGAATAAGTCAACATGTATTTTTTCTGCCTCTAATGCATAATGGAATGACCTCGCCGCACCCTTTTCATCTTGGAATTGAGCTGCATTGAGATAAACTGGATACATCTGTTCAACCTCATGACGTTCTCCATCGATTGCTCCCTGTAAATTGTCTACTGTTTTACCAGTTCCAAATTCTGCTCCCGAAGTTACAGAAGCACTTTGTGTACTTCCATCGATTACATTAAAATGATTATTCGCATGGACCTGTTCAGCATAAGCAATCGCAAGAAAGAGCTTTGCAATATTAGGGAATCCCTCCTTTTGAGCCATCGTAGCCCAAGTCAGGTACCTCATGTGTGCCATACTCTCGCCACCATAAGCAGAATGTAAAAATTCATTTGTCATTGCATTGTTCACAGCCATTTTTAATTCCTCCTTTTTTGAATATATTTATCTTAAAAATACTACGTTTCACGTAATATCCTGTTGAACGTTAAATATATTACCTAAGAAAAAATTATACAAATTCCTGAATGATGTTACTGATTACGTTCATATCTGTTTCTTGATCCAACAGAGGTGCGTTTTGATTTAAGATTGCGTTTCTCTTATGATAATCATCTTGGTCTTTTCTGTAGATGACACCGATTGGTATCTTCTCATCAAATTCCATCGCTCTCTTCATTGCTTCTAATTGATTGGTTGGGTCATAACCAGCTTCTAGATGATAGACTCGTTCGCGATAGAAGGAGAAGGTATTTACCTTATTGTAAGAAGTACAAGGCTGCAAAATATCAACCATTGCATAACCTTTATAGTTAATTGCTTCCTTCATAATCTGCTTTAAGTGAACCATATCTCCACTGAATGCTCTCGCAACAAAACCAGCTCCTGCTGCAATCGCTACCATAAGTGGATTCATAGGAGTGTTGATGCTACCAGTAACTTGAACACTAGTAACCTGCCCTTGAGCGGTTGTAGGAGATGCCTGCCCCTTAGTTAAACCATAGATTTGATTATCATGAATGAAATGAGTAATATCAACATTTCTTCTTATGTTATGTAGAAAATGATTGCCGCCTTCACCATAGGAATCGCCATCACCTGTATTTACAATGACGGTTAGTTTTTCATTGGCGATCTTAGCTGCAACTGCTGCTGGAAGTGATCTTCCATGTAATCCACAGAAGCTATTACCGGAAAGATATTGAGGCGTCTTTGCTGCCTGCCCAATTCCTCCAACTAATAATACTTCATAAGGGTCTTTCCCTAATTCCTCTAGGGTTGATTTTAAGCTCTGTAATATACCAAAGTTACCGCATCCAGGGCACCATGCTGTCTGAAAGGTTTGAAAATCTCCCATATTATTTCACACCTCCTTTTTGAATTCTCTCTACGATTTCTTCTCCAGAAATCTGGCGTCCATCGTATTTTAAGATACTATAATCAAATGTTAATCCTGTTTGTTCACGAATTAATCCACCTAACTGACCAGTAGCATTTTGCTCAACATTAATTAACTGTTTTGCTTTACTTGATTTTTCCATTAATAGTTTTGTAGGCAATGGGTATACATCACCAAAGAGTAGGGCTGCATACTTGCCTGGTTCAACCTTATTTAACGTATGTACTGCCTCAATGATTGGACCATAGGTAGATCCCCATCCAACCAATAAGGTTTCAGCGCCATCTTCACCAACAAATTCTGGCTCTTGTAGTTCTTCAACCAATTTGTCAATCTTGCGCATACGCTTATCCATCATTGCAATTCTCTCTTCAGCGGACTCAATGATCCAACCACGCTCATCATGTTCATCACTATCTGCAGCAACAAAGTTCTTTGTCTTTCCTGGTATTAATCTTGGAGAAATACCATCGTCTGTGATCTTATAACGTAAATATTCGCCTTCCTTATACTCATCTTGGCATGGCTTTGCAACCTTAATACCAGTAAGGTCGTAAGGCTCTACAGTTGCTGTCGAATCACCCAAGTATTGATCACTTAATAGGATCACTGGAATTTGATAACGCTCTGCAATGTCAAATGCACGTATGGTTTGATAAAATGCATCCGTATGATTACGAAGTGCAATTACCATTCTTGGGAACTCACCTTGTGAAGCTGAAATAACGAATTTTAAATCACTTTGCTCTGTTCTTGTTGGAAGACCAGTTGCTGGTCCAGGACGCTGTACATCGATAACAACCAATGGTATCTCCGCAATTCCCGATAAACCTAACGCTTCTACCTTTAGACAAAAACCTCCACCAGAGGTACCGGTCATTGCTCTTGCTCCTGCAAAGGAAGCTCCAATTGCCATATTAATTCCTGCAATTTCATCTTCAGCTTGCTCAACAACAACTCCAGCTTCTACGCTTCTAGATGCAATATATTCCATAACTGCTGTTGATGGTGACATCGGATAAGCAGAATAAAACTTCAAACCTGCTGCCATTGCACCAAGTCCAACTGCTTTACTTCCCGATAATAGCAAGTAGTCCTTACACGTTCCTTGTAATGCTTGATATCTTGTATCTACACTATCATATCCAATGCGAACTGCCTTTAAATTTATCTCCAAATAAGCTTCCTTCACAAGGTGCTTCATGGTTTCATCCACATGGTCTAAGCCAATTCCAAATAATTTTAATACTGCGCCGATCGCAATACTTCCGGATACCTTAGGATTCCCAAGTTCTTTTGCCATATTATCCATATTTAACTTGATGGCCTTTGTATCCTCCGTTTTGAGTTTGGTATCACATAAGATAAATCCATCCTCTTTTAATTTGTCTTTATGTATTTCTACAGTATCGTCGTCCAGTGCTATAATACCATTTAATATTGCACTATGTGAGTAGATTGGTTCATTACTAAATCTTATAATGGAGAAGTTATGACCACCACGTACTCTTGACATAAAATCTCTAACTGTAAATACATAGTATCCTGCTTTTTTTAAAAGCTTTTCAAGATTAGCAGCTGTTGTATCAATTCCTTGTCCAGCTGCACCTCCTACTAAAATATTGTACATGAAAACACCTCCTTAAATTTCTGATAAGTATATTATATACCACATTTTTCCCATAAATCAACCCACTTAATGACAAAATGTGTAATAATAAGCCTTTATTGATAAAAATATGTTAATTCGAAAAAATATAGGAAATATTATTCATATTTTGGAAACAATTAGACCAGTTATTAATCATTTTAAATCAAAAAGTAAAATTATTGATGAATGTTTTTCATTATGAAAAAATAGTCTTCTCAGGAAAGTGAGGTATATAATTGCCGTAAGGGCTTATTTCTATCATAGTCTTCAGATAAGAAACTATGCATGTATTTTTATCAAAAAATTATCAATTGTATGAGCACAACAAAGAAAGATGATAGATCAATAATCAATGATTACTTTTCTACACCTTGGACATACATATGCCTCTTTTGATGATGAAAATAAAAAA
>JAEZKD010000123.1 GCA_023415655.1 Bacillota bacterium
GTATACGATACTGGATTAAATCTCCGCCAGCAAGAATGTAAATAAATGTAAAATATCCACAAAATGTTGATAGATTGTGGAAGAACTGAGGGGAATATGAAAGATTTAGAAAAGATAACAACTGAAATGATGGAACATGTCTGTAATCAGTTGTGTTGGTATCCAAAGACTATCACTGATCAGGAGCAGATGGATGATATCTGTGCTGAGTGTAAGATGGGGCAGTTTGTGTGCGACATCATTAATCCTGGTAATACAAACTTTGAGCGATTGTCGGTAGATTCGGTGGCTGAAATGCTTTATAAGACAGATGATCTAAAGGGATGTGATGCGAATTTTGATGATGACGATGTTATACAATGTCGCAAAGGACTATGTGAGAATCAAGATTGTAAGGGTTGCATTAGAGAATGGCTTTTGGAGGAGGCGATAGATTGACGAAAGAAGAACTTGAAAGTTATAGATCAAACCTAAGAGAAATATCTTATCTGGAGAGAAAGATTGCAGATATGTGTGCGAGAGAAGTTCCAGTTGTGGCTGGTAAAGTAATGGCATCTTCAAAAGAGTTTCCTTATACCCAATACAGAGTTGGAGTATTGATGGAAGAACCTGTTGAAAATGATAGGATTATGAAACGTGTAAGACTTTGGAAAGACAAAGTTAAGCAGCTGACAGAACAAACAGATAAGGTTGAAGTGTTTATTGACTCGATAGAAGATGGAGAATTAAGAATGATCTTCCGGTATAGATACACGGATGGAATGAAACTAGAGGAAGTTGCAAAGGAGATGCACATGGACCGTAGCGTGATTGGAAAGAAAATTAATGATCATTTGAAAGTTGCCCATTAAATCTCACAATGCCCATTTCTATCTGTTATAATAAGTATAAGTCGAAGAGCACCTAGGGTGCCAGTCAGTTGGTTGCCACGTACCAGCACATAAGAAACGTGGCCTTTATATGGGATAGTAGCTCAATAGGCAGAGCACAGGCGGCCGCATAACGAGTACAGCGTATATTGGTTCGAATCCAATCTGTTCCACTAGCTAAAGTCGAGCGACTTCGGTGAATACCCCTTATTAATTATTTATACTCCCCAAGAGACATTCAGCATAGTGATATGGTGTGTGTCTTTTTATGTTGAAAAAATTCATAATGTAGCATATAATAGTAAAAAAAAGGAGGGGGGATACATAATGGATGAAAAAATAACATGTAGGATTGGAAATACAGCTTTAAAATGTAAACATGAAGAATTTGATTTTTTTATTTTCAGTTTACCACGGGGAGAGGAAATCTGTATTGAGGCTACAGATATTTGTAAAAAAATTTGTTATACAAAAAAATCTGATAGTTTTAAGAATGTGCGTCCATCACGCGAAAAAAATTATCGTATAAGTAAAGGTGATGAATTTGTTAATCAGGTACAGGATTTTATAGATAAAAAGAAAAAGAAAAAAATTACATACTTTAGAATTCATGAAGAAGGTGATTTTTATAATGAAGACTACTTAAAAAAGTGGGTTGAAATAACAGATAAATATCGTGATGATAAGAGTATTAAATTTGTTGCATATACAAAATCTATAAATCTGTTAGATAAATTTTGTAAAAGTAATCAAATCAGATTAGACCAAATTAATATAAAATTCATTTATAGTCAAATGCCTGATACTTGTCGATATAGTCTAGAATTGGCTTATGAGTATAAGTTACAAAAATATATAGTTGTTAATTCTTTGGATGAAATTCCAGATGGAATTGAAATATGTAGTATGCGTTGTAATAAGTGTATGAGTTGCTATACTAAGAATGAAGATAATTACTCATTGATACGATAGGAGAAGATTATGAACAATATAATATTACAACCAACTGGTAATAAAGATGCAAGAAAACATTACTTTGACACGATTCAGAATCCAGTTGATATAAACGTTATAAAAAAATTCGTGGATGTATCTTTGTTTAATAAGATATCAGCTATATATCCCAATGGTAAAGTATATATTTGGGGTGTAACTAACGGAAAAAATAATGTAAATGAAAAAAGATGGGCAAAAATTAAATCAGGGGATGTAACTTTGTTTTCTCAGGATGGAAAAATTTTTCGCAGTGGTGTTACTACAATAACATTTAAGAATAAAGATTTAGCTAAGCATTTATGGGATGTTAATAGTGATGGAGAAACCTGGGAAAACATTTATTTGGTGGACGAGCTTAAGGATTTAAATATATCTTATGTTGATTTTAATTCAATTGTTGGTTATGATGAGAAATTTATTATTCAAGGATTTAGCTATTTAGATGATGAGAAAAGTAACTTAATTATTGAATCATTAGCATTGGATAGTGACACATATGGTATTAATATAGACAAAAGTGAATACGAAAAAGAAATAAGCAAATTACTATCATCTAAATGTCTCGATACTGTCACAAGTGGAACAAGTAGGAAGGAACAATCTTATTTGAGGAAAAAGTTGTTTCATGGAATTAAGACATGTAAATGCGGAATCTGTAATAGAGAATTACCAATCGACATGCTAATAACTGCACATATAAAGAAAAGATCAGAATGTACATTTGAAGAAAGACTTGATGTTGATAATATTGTTATGCCAATGTGCAAACTGGGGTGTGATGATCTATATGAAAAAGGATATCTTTTTGTTGATGAAATGGGGAAGGTAGCTATAAATAAAAATAGAATGGCAACCCCAACTCTAAAGAGCTTATTAGCATCATTAGATGGAACTCTATGCTCTCATTGGAACACTAAAACAAAGAAGTATTTTGAGTACCACAGAGAATCATTATAAAAATTTTAAATTAATTTCATATTACAATAAGTAAATATTGGGAGGATTATATATGTTCATTAAAAGAAAAGACGTGAGTTTAGATGATAAAATTCTGATAGAGTTTCCAGTTATTATACGAGTTTCTGGAAATTTAAGCGTTCATAATGTAGAATTACGTAGAAATAAAGAAGCAGTAAATTATTATTTATTTCATTATGTAGCGGGAACATGTATTACAAATTATGTCAAAGAAGATTTTAAAGAATTAAGCAAATTTATTCCAATAGATAATGAAAGTATATTTTTAATTGAAAATGAAAAAATACTTCCCGTAAGTGAAGACTATAGAGCATAGTATATTAATCAATATAGAAAGAATAAAAATGTATAAAACGAAAATTTACATACCTTCGGGGGACTTTTCTTATATACAAGGAAAGAGCTATTTAACTAGAGACATCCATCATAGTGATATGGAGGATGTCTTTTTTATTGCATATTTTAGAACATTATGGTAATATTTGGATAAAAGGAGGTGATTTTATGACAGTAAAAGGAATGATGCCTAATGAACCAGGGCTATCTAATATGCCTGTTGAGTTAATTAATAATGGAAGTCAGATATTCTTTGGTGACCGTTCACAGCTTAGCGATAGTTTATTGGATATGGAGTTTGAGCAATTAGTTGTAAAAGCAGATAGACTTATATTTCATGTAAAGGCATAACATCAGCAAAAAGCTCTTACTACAGTAGGTTCTTTACTTACACTTCAAC
>JAEZKD010000128.1 GCA_023415655.1 Bacillota bacterium
TTTATTACAAATGGCTTCTTAGCTATCTGTATTATCATTGGCTGTTTAGTCCTCGGTTATAATTTGTTCTGTAGTTGCTAGCATAACATAAAAAGCAATCAAAGACTAGAACCTAACTAACATAAAAATTATGTTGCACTGACACAAAACCCCTGTGTTAGTGCAATTTGTCCATGCAATTTTTCACTTGCTTATACATTCATATTTTTATATTGAATGAAATGCTTACAAGAGTATTGTTTTGTTATATATCAAAAGAATATTATACTTATTGCAATTAAGATGCTCATAAAATCATTGTATGTCACTTAAGTTACTCTCGTTCATATTTATTTATAATTCAAATATTTCAGCTGAACTACAAAAACAAGCACTATGCTTTGTATCAAAAGATTCAGATGTCAAAAGCATGTGTCACTACACAACACAGCAATGTTCAGACAGGAGTTCTGAACAAGGCTTGTCTGCGCCACGGAGGGCGCATAAAAGCCGTTTGCGTCCACATTAGACAAAACTCTCCGGGATACTTAGAACCTCTTATTCCCGAACATCGGAACAAATGATTTGATTTATTCTACCATCTACTCTCACTACCTAACCCCACATGCTTTTGACATCTGAATCGCATTCGCTGAAATTTACCAACCAAAAAGGAGCATCACCTATGACGAAATCGTCAATAGGCAATGCTCCTTTTTATATGGATTAAGCACGTTCAACTTTACCGTCTCTTAAACAAGAAGTACATACGTACATCTTCTTTGTTCCTCCGTTAACCTTAACACGAACGGACTTCACGTTAGACTTCCACATCTTGTTAGATCTTCCGGAAACCTGACTTCTGGTAATGCTAACTACTTTACCGAAGTGAGAACCTTTATCGCAAACTGCACATTTTGCCACTGAAAAGCACCTCCTTATTTAAATTAGGCCCTGCGTCACCAATTATGTTCCGCCAGCATCGTGCATAACTTACACTGTGACCTCAAACAAAACTTATTCTATCAGAATTAAAAAAATATTGCAAGGAAAATTTCAATTTTTTTATATTTTACTCTTTTTCAACTTCACCATTCAAAATCTCGTATGCTTTTTCGTCAATATCCTTTTCTTGCTTCTTCTTTTTTGGATCCTTGGTAAATCGATCAATAACATCTGGAACCATATCTATAATCTTAGTAACCATATCCTGATTCTTTACATTTACCAAACGAATCTTACCATCTTGAATTACAAGAACAGAGCTAGGTGTTATCTTACCACCCATACCACCACCAGCATTGTTCTTTTTATCACTCGTAAATGCTCCAGCTCCAACACCAAAGCTAACATCAACTAATGGTAAAATTATAGTACCATCATCAAATTTAACTGCATCTCCTACGACAGTCTTAGTTGTAAGAAATGAGTCCATCCCCTTAAATAATGATTCAACTGTTTGATTAAAATTCTGTTCTGCCATCTACACTAATTCCTCCTTTATTAGTTTCACGTTCTTAAGTAACTCCTTAAAGTTCTTGTCGAGTATCAGCCTTAATCCTATTATAAGTAAACTAATGATTCTTATTCTTCCCCGAGCCATTACTTCTGCTTCGAATACTGAATTCTCAAAATCCGGTTCAAAAATGATCGCACCTTGAAACTTTGCATAGATGATCGATGCTACACCTAAGAGTTGACCTGTTGTTGCTGGGTCTTCCATACCGAATTTGATATATCCTTTTAGCTTTTGAGGACCACAATGCCTCAACAAAGCAATTACTTTTGCTAATGTAGTTTTTATTCCTACCTTATTCGTCTCGTCTTGAAAGAAGGCGACTATCTTATTTTTCTTATCCAATAGATTCCGAATGAGTTTTTTAACTTGAAGTGCTTTTTCTTTTATGTTTGTAAATAGTTTTGGAATCTTTTGGAGTATATTCTTAATTTTTTTAAAAAAGGAAGTGATTTTTGCAATGAGCCTTCTGATTTTAGATTGCTTGTGTTTAAACTCATCGTCTTTCTGTAACTGCTCATCCAAAGTTTCAAATTCGTCTTGCACGCTGGATTCGCTCTTCGTATCCAGGTTGCTAGAATTCTCTAGCTGAGTATTCTCTATGGTAGAATCTTGTTGCCCTATATCTACTTTATTAGAATTCTGTGATTCTGTATTATATGGTTCTAGTTGATCCGTCTTACCTTCCGTATCTGAGAACTCGTTTTGCTTAGTCTTAATAACTAGCTGAGATTGTTTTTCCTCTAATAAACTCACACCCTCTTTGGAAGTGGACTTGCCCGTAGAAGGTCTCATATCACCCGCAAACCCTTGAGCTTCTCCCTCAACACCTTGGTCTTCTTCCTCGATAACTTGGTCTTCTTCCTCGATAACTTGGTCTTCACCCTCAAAGCCTTGGGTCTCTTCCTCTAGTGAATTATTTTCACTCTGTCTATTCTTACTTTTCTTTACTTTCTTCTCTTTTTTGGGTTTCAGATTATCCCAGATTGGAATTCCAAAGATTCTAAGTTTTATATGAAGCTGTTCGTCGATATACCATATACGTAGAAATACAAGACGTAACAACCAATTTACCCTCATCTTAACAATGATTTCGTCCCGTTTTTTCGCATCCAATTGATATCGTATCGGTACCAATAATACAATCAGGAGAAGCAACAGAAACAAGGCAAGCAAACTTAAAAGAACAATGCCAAGAATCTTTAGGATCACAAACAAAATATGAAGCATACCCTCGTTTCCTCTCTAATTTTTGCCGAAAAACTCTCGCACCCGAAATTCACCGGTGGCACGATAGACATCTACAATCATGTCACGGACGACTAAAGTCGCCTCTTCTTTATTACCTGCCAATCCAAGGATATGTACCTCGCCATTCTTATAGTGAGAGAATGTAAGCTCATTGGCTGGTAAAATATCAAATAGATTCTCTTCATTGGAGGCAAATGCAATACAATAAACACCTTTCGTACGTTTCCCACGATTAATCGCATAAATCATACGTCGATGTTTTTTCTTAACGGATTCACCGAAATACATTGTTTCATTCCAAATAATCATGTAAGCATCCCCTTAAACAAGTAATACATCTTAATTATAACACAATATTACCATAAAAATACAGACATTTTTACTCTACTCGCAAGCTGTCCAGAATAACTCTACACTTGCAACTTTTTCAGCAACATCTCGACATCCTGCCAAAGCATTCTTAACATAATCAGTTACTTCTTGTACAGATTCAAATAATACTGGAAGCTCTCCTAGTACTGCTGCAATCACTGCACGGTTATATAGCTTATGATTACGCTCTAATACAGTAATTAATTCTTGTACTAAGTCATTATATACATGTTCAATATATGACTTATCAGCCTTACCTACTGGTTTTTGCTCATGCAAATCAATAAATGCAGAATTAGATGTCAGATTCTGAGATAACTGTAGCACTAGAAACTGTGGTTGTAGAATATTGGAACTGATGATTTCTGTATTGGACTGTTTTATAATATCTAAAATTGCCTCATCCTTTTGTAACAACATAAGGTAACGTTCTAACTTCCCTTCCGTTGCTTCAAACTTGTCAACGATTTCATCTTCTAGGCTTTCATCTAATCCCTCTTCTTTTTCTGCAATTGCACGAATAATGTCAAATAAAGGTTCAACCTCTTTTTCTACTTCCATACTTATATAAGGTTGATTTAAGAGCATACAATAATATGCATTTACTACTTCTTGCAAGGAGAAGTAACGATCCGTAACAACCAAAACTTTTTCCATTGCTAATGTTAAGATGTCTCGAGCTTTTTGATAATCCTGTTGTGACATCATAATCATATTCATGCTTTCTAGTTCTTTTATAGTACTCTCGATCAGTTCAATACTTTCTGTATTCTCTCCCTTGGCTTTCACACCTTCTGAAAGGAGTTCCTCACCCTTAAGTGCATTTAAACCGGCAGAGCTTCTTACCATATATAGAAAATCCTCTACACTAGCTTTATCATTTCCCTCATAGATGGAAAAGCTATCCTTTAACATATCAAAGAATCGACTTTTGGTCATACGAACTGGTAACTGAGAAAGCATTGCACGAATTCTAGCATTGATTAACAACTGATCCTCATCTGCAAAGATGGATTGCATAATTTGCTTGGTTGTCTCATCATTGTCAAAATCCGTAAGACCTTCCTCATAGTTCTTTTCGACACGATTTAAGATATATTCATAAATATTTAACTGATCAGCCGATGCCGTTAATTTTTGCATCACTTGTAATAGCTCAGTACGAATTGCATCAATTTTACGAATTGCTTCTTCTCTTACTTGTCCATCAAAGGAAGATAACAATGTTTCTTTCACTAACGAAACAAGCATCTGATATTTATGATCCACTTCTGGTAACTTCCCCTCACAGATCATCTCATAATAATTATAGAAATTCATGGTAAATTGTAAGGCAGAGTATGCGTAATAATCTGAACTCATCAGATTCATTGCCGCTGGGATCGACTCCTGCAAATTCAACTGTCTTTCTATGTCATTGAATAATTGTTTTCGATTTATCATGTGTTTCACCATTCCTTTATTTACTATTTAAGTATTATATCAACAAAACGTTCCATAAACCACCCATTTGGTGAATTTTCTATGAGAACAACAAACTTTTTAAATGCAATTCCATCTACGATTGTTGCAAAACCAAGCATACCAAGAATTAATATCATAATAGCCCCAACCATCTGATATACCAGAACCCCCTTGGCTACTCTCGCCAAAATGTAAAAAACAACGGAGATTAAGAGGGCGTATGTTATGGATAACGTAAGTAATGGAGCAAACGAACTCTGTGAATTTGTATAGTAACAAACACAACTCACAAAAATCAAACCTAGAAAAACCGTTGTAACTACAACCGATAGTAAGGTTCCTAGTATATTCGCCAAACGATTTTGTAGGGTAATTCGTTGACGTTGATAAATTCCTTGCTCCTTTTCCATACAAACATACGTAAACGAAAATAATACAACAAAAGACAATAGCATAGCAAAAATACCTGCAATAATTTCTCGGTAAAGCACCGCATTCTCGAGTTTATTATAGTCCACCTCTACAATGTTAGGATCATATAAGGAGACCTCAAAAGAGAACTCAAACTCATCCTCTTGCTTCATCTGCTCTACGTATTGCTCATATTCACCTTTCGTTAACTCCTCAAACCCTGTAAAGTCTAGTTTTTTATAAGCCAAATAGCTCTTTTGAAGACAGATCTCATCGATCATCTCCCCTGCAAAGATATCAGCAAGCATAGCAGCATTCTTGTTGCCCTCGCTTTTATATAGTTGAATTAGTTCTTTGGTATATCCGACCTGAAGTCTTTCTTGATACCCTTTTTTTATAACAAAGATACAATTAACTTCTCCATTTTCAAGTGCTTTGATCAATTTCTCTAAACTACCTTCGACTACACGAAAGGAAGGGGAATTCTTCACCTTATCATATAACACCTGCGACATTAGAGTTGTTGTTAGGCTTTCCTCCTCAACAACATCTAAATTGGCCAATCCAATTGGAATACGACTTTGATCCTCTGCAGAAAAATTCAAGGATGCACATAGGAAGAAAAAACAGATGCAGGAAGCAACAAATACAAAGACCGTAATCCGATCTCGTATCATAAGCTTAAGGGATAGTTTCGTCCTAGTTAACATATCTCGTAGAAATGAAAATCTTTTAGATATCTTCACGGTGCATTCCCTCCTTTCGTCCAATCAAAGAAGAAGCTAAGAAAAGAAGAAGTATCACAAGCCCAATCAATACTGCAATTGAATGAACCGTTAGCTTCTGTTCTCCGCCAAAATATAAAGTGACATTTGATAAAAACCAAAAATTCACCATGGTCTTGGCCAAGTCCTTCATGCTTGGTGGCAGATAAAGAATTGGAATTAACCCACCTCCTAGAACAGCTCCAAATAAAATCCATACATTTGATATTAATAAAAAGGTAGGAAGCTTTGTAAAGAAGGCAGACAATAACATAAAGAATGCACTAGCAATTATAAAATACAGCATTAAAAACCATAGCATAGAAGCATTGAAAGTGATTTCACTCTGCATTGCAACAACACAAAACAGCCCTAATAGAATGGCAAGGAACAATGCATAAAAGACAAGCTTCTGAACAAGAATCGTAGATATTCTGGTGCCTGTTGTCATTAAGCGACTTAGCATTCCCTGTCTCTTTTCACGTAAAACATCCATCCCTGCTAGCATCGCAAGATAGGAAAGGAATAAAAACACTACTTCAAATGCATAGTAAACACCAAGTGGAACCTCTTTTACTTCTTCAATTTCAATAAATTCAAAGAAGTCTGTTTTTCCTAAGGCTGTGAATACAAGATCCATGGAGATCTCAAAATTCACTTGTTGTCTTAATTCATACGACATTCCTGCTAGTTTCATCACTTCATAAAGTGAAACACAGTTTATCTCAACTGCTGATATGTATTTTTCATAGGCAGTGAGCATATTCTTCAACAAAATTGCTCTTGTTGTATCCTCAGTGTTAATATAGGCCTGCATAGGAACATTTTGAATATCGATTAGATTTTGTGCAAAATTCTCAGGTACTACTAGATACATACTCAGCTCACCAGCTTCAAACATCTCTTGTATGGTTTGCAAATCACCCGTGACTACTGTGGCAAATTCCGTAAATATATCACTTTCTTGAAAGTAAGATAACATCAATCTAGAATACTGAGAATCATCAAAATCAACGACACCAATGGAGACAAAGTTCTCCTCCTTGGTATCGTTTTTTTCTCCATGCCAAGAAGTGCTTATTATTCCTATAATAAGCACTCCAAGTAGAAACATCCATATTCTCTTTCCAGTCAACCATAATTTCAGGTCTTTCTTCATTAAGTTCAACATGAACTTTCACCTTCGTAGTTATTATTCCACAACTACTGCCTTAATCATATTGGTTACACTAGACATACCTGCAGGTACACCAGCGGTAAAAATTACGACATCTCCTTTTTCTACTAAACCAGCTTTTGTTACTGTATTCACTGCTTCCTCTAATAAATGATCGGTAGAATTTACTTCACTTACCTTTAATGGTTTTACACCACGGTAAAGCTGCATCTTACGTAAGGTACGATCCAATGGAGAAAGACCAATGATCGCAGCCTTTGGTTTATATTTAGAAACTAAACGTGCTGTATAGCCTGAGAAGCTAGAAGCGATAATCATCTTAGAATCCAAACGAGTTGCTGTAGCAACTGCTGAGTAGCTGATTGCACAAGATACTGTCTCACTCTTAATTCTAGAATCTCTTACAGTTTCAATGCAATCATAGTGAGCTTCCGTTTCAGTAGCAATCTTAGACATTAATTTTACTGCTTCTACAGGGTATTTACCAGCTGCCGTTTCACCTGATAACATAATCGCATCAGTTCCATCGTAGATAGCATTTGCAACGTCAGTTACCTCCGCACGTGTTGGACGTGGATTACGAATCATAGAATCTAACATCTGAGTCGCTGTAATAACTGGTTTCATTGCTTCATTACACTTTTTAATCATTAATTTTTGAAGGTAAGGGAGTGTTGCTGCGTCAACTTCAACACCAAGGTCACCACGTGCTACCATGATACCATCTGCTTCAGCGATGATTTCATCAAGGTTGTCTACACCTTCCATATTTTCAATTTTAGCGATAATTTGAACATCCGAATTGCAGTCCTTGATGATAGATCTAATTTCACGAATAGCCTCTGCATTACGGATGAAGGATGCAGCAATAAAGTCAACACCTTCATTGATACCAAAGATAATATCGGAACGATCCTGATCTGTAATAGCTGGTAATTGTAATTTAACATTTGGAAGGTTAACACCCTTACGGCTTCCTAAATCACCACCATTAATAACCTCACAGAGCACTTCTTTTTCATTCACGATTTTCTTTACTTTTAATTCTACTAAACCATCTGCAATTAAAATCGAACCACCAACTGCAACATCCTCTGGAAGGTGTTTGTAAGTAACACTAATGATGGAAGCGTCACATTCTACTTCCTCTGTCGTAACAGTTACTTCCTGTCCACGTTCAAGTGTGTACTCTTTCCCATCCTTCGCAAGTCCTGTACGAATTTCTGGTCCTTTTGTATCAAGAAGAATTGCGATTGGAAGACCAACTTCCTCTCGTACCCTCTTTACTTTTGAAATCATTTCACCATGACCTTCGTGTGTTCCGTGAGAAAAGTTAAGTCGTGCAACATCCATTCCACTTAACATAAGTTCTTTCATCGTTTCTTCTGAAGAAGTTGCCGGTCCTAAGGTACAAACAATTTTCGTTTTTTTCTGCATCTTTTTTATTCCTCTCTTTTCGTAACTCATCGGTTCAACCGAATGTGCGGTTTTTATGCCGGTGCGTTACTGGTCCTTACGGTCCTAATCCTTATGCACATGTTCATGTGTATATAAGTGATCCATACAATACTCATAATTACCATCACACTTGGAGCAGAATCGGAACTCTAAGGAGTCATCATCCAATTCTGTTCTACCGCAAACCGCGCATTTATGTCTAGTTACCGCGGTTTTACCACGAAACTGTACGACATTATCTGGATTGTGGGCATTACGTACCTGCCGTTTATAATTTGTTCTTCGTTTAATCTGTGAAGGAGATATTCTGCGATAGTTGCGAGTCAATGCAAAGAAGATTAAGAAGTTTGCAATTGATACTAACATCGCAATACCATACCACCATGCACCATTACTGATGTAGTAATATACATTATACCCAAATAAGGCAGCATAAATGAATGCCAAATACTTAATCTTTATTGGTAACACAAAGAATAGCATTAGCTGTACATTTGGATGCAGCGCAGCAAAAGCAAAGAACATCGCTTGATTAATATAGTCCAATGGAACTGGAAATGAGAATCCAGTTATTGCATATATAAACCAACATGCTAATATGTTAAACAAGACACCACTGAAAAAATAAAGATTAAAACGAAATGCTCCCCATGCATTCTCCAACGTATTCCCGATCATGTAGTATAAGTAAAGACTAATAAGTATGAATAAATCGATATTGGCAATTGGCTGAATCAAAAAGGTTAAAAATCTCCACACCTGCCCCTGTGCAATCTTACCAAAATCAAGCATCAACCAATCATAATAGAACCTTGGGTTAACCATAAATATCACAATGCCTGCAATATATAATCCAATCACATATGTCATAAGATTTCTAATGGCATATTTTCCGAATTTTCTCTCCATTTTGTTCAAAAACTTCATATGTTACCTCCATCTTTCTGCGCGGTACTGCCACTATCCTCAGACTATTATATGTATTCTAGCTAAGCTTGTCAAATTAGTATTTTCTTAATTTTCGATTTTAAAATCGAATCTATGAAATAAACCTTTTCCATTTCCATGAATTATGCTATAATAGTCGAAATCTAGTGATAGTATATGAAATAAACCAAAAATCCCTCTTGCAATAACTACCAATTTAATAAATTATCGATGTTTTAGATTCAAAATGATCAACGTATTTACAACCAAATCGAGTTATGATAATTTTTATTATTTAAAACAGTCCTGATTGCAAGATATTTTGAAAGGCAAGGAAGAATTATGGCATTTGATGGATTTGTAATATCCAATTTAGTATCTGATTTGAACGACAAGCTTACTGGTGGTCGAATTATGAAAATAAGTCAACCTGAAAAAGACGAGCTTGTACTTACGATAAAAAATTATGATCAATATAAACTATTCTTATCTGCGGAAGCTGGTCTTCCGTTAATTTATCTTACTCAACAATCAAAACCTAACCCAATGACAGCACCAAACTTTTGTATGCTGCTTAGAAAACATCTTAACAGCGCTCGTATCCTCTCCATCACTCAACCAGAGTTTGAACGATGCATTCAGATGGAAATCGAGCATTTGGATGAACTCGGTGACGTATGTCGCAAATTCTTAATCATCGAGATTATGGGTAAGCATAGTAATATTATCTTCTGTAACTCTGATCTAACAATCATTGATAGTATTAAGCATATCTCAAGTTTTGTTAGCTCGGTTCGTGAGGTTCTTCCGGGAAGACCTTACTTCATTCCAAAAACAACGGATAAATTCGATCCGACACAACTTAGTTTTGAGATTTTTCGTGAGAATGTATTAAGCAAACCAATTGCTATATCAAAGGCAATTTATACTTCCTTAACTGGAATAAGTCCACTGCTTGCGAATGAAATCTGCTATCGTGCGACCTTAGATCCAGATCATAGCGCAATCGCACTCTCTACTGATGTTGGCTTGCATCTTTATAACAATCTCATGCGTGTGATGGAGCTTGTAACCACGAAGGAATATACACCGAATATTATTTATAAGGACAAAGAACCTGTTGATTTTTCTTCTCTTGAATTGACCTGTTATCAGAATAGTGAAGGATATACGTCAACTTCTTATGATAGCATCTCACAGTTATTAGAAGAATTCTATGCAACTAAGAATGCTGTGACTCGAATTCGTCAAAAGTCCGTAGACCTTCGTAAAATTATAAATAATGCAATCGAACGTGATACAAAAAAATACGATTTACAATTAAAGCAATTAAGGGATACTGAAAAAAGAGAAAAATATAAGATTTATGGAGAATTACTAACTACGTATGGTTATAGTGCTTCCCCAGGTGATAAATCCATTACCGTAATGAATTACTATACCAACGAAGAGCTTACGATTCCTCTCGATGAGACATTGACTGCTCTTGAGAATGCCAAGGTGTACTTTGAAAAATACAGTAAATTAAAGCGAACCTATGAACACCTTAGTAGCTTAGTGCTTACAACAAAGGAAGAATTAGATCATCTAGATTCTATACGTACTTCCTTAGACATCGCGATGTCAGAATCCGATCTTGTGCAGTTAAAGGAAGAGCTGGTGGACTATGGCTATATCAAACGCCATGCATTAAAGAAATCTGGGAATGGTAAAAAGCCAGTGAAAAAACAAAAAGTTACAAGCAAACCATTCCATTATCTGTCTTCCGACGGCTTCCACATCTATGTTGGAAAGAACAATTATCAAAACGATGAATTGACCTTTGATTTTGCGACTGGAAACGACTGGTGGTTCCATTCCAAAGGAATTCCTGGCTCTCATGTCATTGTAAAGACAAACGGCGCTGAGCTTCCAGATCGAACTTATGAAGAGGCAGCGAATCTTGCAGCTTACTATTCCAAAGGCCGAGAAGCTGACAAAGTTGAAATTGATTATACTGAAAAGAAAAATGTGAAAAAACCTGGAAAAGGTAAGCCTGGTTTTGTTGTCTACTATACCAATTATTCAATGATGGCAACACCAAGCTTAGCAGGTTTAACTTTAATCGAAGACTAGAACTTGTTTTCTAGAACATAGGAGGTTCTTATGTTTATTAGTGATTTTCATACACACAGTTGTTTTTCAACGGATTCTAAAGCGAATCCTGAGGATATGATTCTACAGGCAATCTCGTTAAATCTTAAAAAGTACTGCTTTACCGATCATATGGATTATCAATATCCTCATCCTGACTTTGGAACCTTTACGTTTGATGTTGATGAATATTTTTCTACCTTAACCAAGTTAAAAGAACGCTATGCCGATCAAATCGAGATTTTGATCGGTGTAGAGCTTGGCCTTCGTAATGAATCTGACATCAAGCAAGAGATTTATAATCAATACCAAGCGCTAACGAATCAATATCCGTTTGATTTTGTTCTTGGCTCCACCCATGTACTCGATCACTTTGATCCATATTATAAAGAATTCTGGACCCATCGTAGCACCTTTGAAGGGATTAAGGCCTACTTTGAAGCCATTGCTCACAATGCCCAATTCTATGATATGTTTCAGATTTATGGTCATCTTGACTATATCATTCGATACATACCAGAGGAAAAGAAGCATTACGAAGTTTCTGATTATAAGGATTTGATTGATATGATGTTAAAAGCTATCATTGAAAATGGGAAAGGAATCGAATGCAACACTTCAGGCTATAAATATGGCTTATCAGTTCCTCATCCAAAGGTAGAGCTATTAAAACGCTATCGAGAGCTTGGCGGCGAGCTTATCACGATTGGTTCGGATGCTCATAAGCCAGAGCACATTGCTTATGATTTTCAGAAAGCTTATGATCTTTTAAAGGAGATTGGCTTTTCTTATTATACGGTATATCAAAATCGTAAGCCTGAATTTATTAAGTTTTAGAGTTTTGATGTTGCAAAAGAACTATCACAATCATAGTCATTTTTAGGCTGTCCAACCTTTCGGACAGCCTTTGCTTATTAATTATTAAGTCGAACATAACAGGGTCATCATAACTTAAGAGATTTCTATTGACTATGATTCATATCGTATGTAAAATTATTACATTGAAATTGAGCTATAGGGAGGAGTACATATGGAAGTCACATTAATTGATAATGATTTAACCACAAAAGAATATATTGATTTATGTATTGCAGTTGGTTTTTATGAATCTTCGTTAGAACAGGCGGAAAAGGGCCTCAAACATAGTTTATTAACTGTGAAAGCTCTTTGTGATGGACAAGTCGTTGGGATGGGCAGGATTATCGGCGATGGTGCCATACATTGGTTTCTACATGATATCTGTGTTTTACCCGAGTATCAGGGATTGGGGATTGGTAAGAAAATTGTTAATAGACTAGTTGAATTTGTCGAAAAAAGTGGCATCCCAGGAACAAGAGCCTCCATTCAATTAATGGCAGCAAAAGGGAAGGATGAATTTTATCATAAGCTTGGTTTCATCTCAAGACCGAATGAACAATCTGGTCCTGGTATGCAAAAAAGATTTATCGTATAACTCAACCTTCTTACTGTGTGAGCTTGATCTTACTCCCTGTCTTAAAGGCATCTAAATTGATTGAAAGCTCAAAAATTTCTATCAACAAGATAAACTCGGATGCGAATTCACTTGTCGTGAATCGAAAAAGAACTCCTATCACTTTCAATCACTGATAGAAGTTCTTTTCTATAGGAACCAAATGCTGATATCAGCATTCAATTAATTTTACTTTATTCATCACCTTTACGAACAATGGTCCCACCACCGACAACAACATCTCCATCATAGAAGACAACCGCTTGTCCTGGTGTAATTGCACGTTGTGGCTCTTCAAAATCACAACGGATACAATCCTCTGATAGCTTGGTGATGCGACACTTCGCACCTTCATGATTATAGCGAATTTTAGCTATCACTTCCATACCATCGGTATATTCAGGAATGGACATTGCATTCAAACGATCAGCAATTAGACTCATTCCAAAGACATCCTCATTCGTACCAATGACTACTTCGTTCGTTTCTGGTCGAATCTCAACGACAAAGGCTGGTTTCCCAAGAGCAATTCCAAGTCCTTTTCTCTGACCAATCGTATAATGAATAATTCCTTGATGCTGTCCTAAGACATTACCGTGAACATCAACAAAATTACCCTTTGCTAGCTTTTGCCCGGTATATTCTTCAATAAATCCCGCGTAATCATTGTCTGGGACAAAGCAGATTTCTTGACTATCTGGCTTATTGGCTACATAGAGGCCAATCTTAGCGGCAATTTCACGAATCTGATCCTTGGTATATTCACCAACTGGCATTAGGGTTCTTTTTAATTGTTCCTGTGTCAGATTATAGAGTGCATAGGTTTGATCCTTTGCTGCGGTTGCTGATTTCTTTAAAGCATATCTTCCATTCGGAAGCTCCACAACTCTTGCATAATGACCAGTGGCAATATAATCTGCGCCAATGCTTAACGAACGGTCTAACAAAGACTCCCATTTCACATAGCGATTACATGCAATACAAGGATTCGGCGTACGACCTTCAAGATATTCCTTTACAAAGTAATCCATAACGTTTTCTCGAAAAGGTTCCCTAAAATTCATTACATAATAAGGAATCTCTAAGGCATTCGCAACTCGCCTTGCATCATCTACTGCACTTAAGCCACAGCAGCCTGCATTCTCTTGTAGTACAATTTCTTCTTCCTTTTGCCAAATTTGCATCGTCACGCCGATAACATCGTAACCTGCTTCCTTTAATAAATAAGCTGCAACAGAGGAATCAACTCCTCCAGACATACCTACTACAACCTTTTTCATTCGATAACTCCTTTACTTCTTTGCGATCTGTTAGTATTCCACCAAAGAAAAAAGGTTCATCTGAATTAATATTCTTCGGCTTCTTCTTCCTCTTCATGGATGTCATTCTTTGGTTTTACTAATCCTTCGATCTTTAAGTCATTCTTCTCTGCATAGTCCCATAACGCAGCATGAATTGCTTCTTCCGCTAATAAGGAACAGTGTACCTTAACTGGTGGCAATCCGTCAAGTGCTTCCATAACTGATTTATTCGTTACTTTTAAAGCTTCTTCTACCGTCAATCCCTTTACAAGTTCTGTTGCCATAGAGCTTGTTGCTACTGCTGCTCCACATCCAAATGTTTTGAACTTACAGTCACGAATCACATGATTTTCATCAATGTCTAGATACATTCTCATAATATCTCCACATTTTGCATTACCAACAGTACCTACACCACTTGCATTATCAATTTCACCAACATTTCTTGGATTTTGAAAATGATCCATAACCTTTTCACTATACATAATTCATTCCTCCATTATTGACTTATTCTCTAGTTTTTCTTTTGTAGTTATATAAAATTCGTAATACACTTTTTCTCCCACATAAGAGAAATTCAGAGTGAGCATCCTACCCTGTTCTTTCAGGCATTTTAATCTACTAGGATATTCTTTCATATAAAAAGCTGTCCCCTCCTGATCAGTTATACCAGAAAACGACAGCTTTATCGTATACTCATCATTACAGGCTAGGAATGCCTGATATTCTCTTAATGGTGTTTCTTAACATAGTCTTCATACAAAGGTGACATATTACGTAGCTTTGTAACAATCTCCTTGATGCAATCAATTGTAAAATCAATTTCTTCTTTCTTTGTATTCTCACTCAAGGTTAAACGTAAGCTTCCATGAGCGATTTCATGAGGGAGACCAATTGCTAATAAGACATGGGATGGATCTAAAGATCCAGAAGTACAGGCGGATCCACTGGATGCTGCAATCCCTTTCATATCAAGCATAATTAAAAGTGATTCCCCTTCAATGAAACGGAAGGAAAAGTTTGCATTGTTTGGTAATCGATTCGTTCTATGTCCATTTAATCGAACAAATGGAATTTCGCTAGTTACTCGATTAATAAGATAATCTCTTAATTTAATCTCATAATCAGTACGTTTCTTCATGGATTCTACTGCTAATTCCACTGCTTTACCAAATCCAACGATTCCTGGTACGTTCTCAGTTCCTGCACGACGTTTTCTCTCTTGTGCTCCACCGTGAATATAAGAACGAAGCTTTAACCCCTTACGAATATATAAGAAACCAATTCCTTTTGGTCCATTTAACTTATGACCAGAAGCACTTAACATATCAATGTGATATTCATCAACATTGATTGGAACCTGACCAAATGCTTGCACAGCATCCGTATGGAATAGAATTCCATGTTCCTTTGCAATTTTACCAATCTCTTTAATTGGCTGGATGGTCCCAATTTCATTGTTGGCAAACATAACCGAAATTAAAATTGTTGTTGGTCGAATTGCTGCCTTTAAGTCATTTAGTTTCACAACACCATTCTCATCGACTGGAAGATAAGTAACTTCAAACCCTTGACTCTCAAGGTATTCACATGTATGCAAAATTGCATGATGCTCTATGGTAGTTGTAATAATGTGATTTCCTTTGTCTTTATAACTTTCAGCGGTAGCCTTTAAAGCCCAGTTATCTGCCTCGGTACCACCTGCGGTAAAATAGATCTCATTGCTTTCACAAGAAAGTGCAGAAGCAATAATATCTCTTGCTTTCACCACTGCTGTTTTACTCTTTGATGCAATATCATAAACACTGGAAGGATTTCCATAACACTCATTAAAATAAGGTAACATTGCTTCAACTACTTCTACCTTCGTTTGAGTCGTTGCTGCATTATCTAAATATATACTCGTACTCATCCTTGAATTCTCCTTTAAACTGCCTAAATCTAGTATGCTATATAGTACGTTCACAATTTCCTTTTGTGATAATTTAACATTCTCATTCATAATTTCTTTAAATCATAGTAATTTACTATGATATTGATATAATACTCTCATTAACCCCTTTTGTCAACTGCTAACTTTTAAATTGATTTTATCAAATCTACTTTCTTTCATAGAGTGTCTTTTTTTAGAATATATATTACTAAGTTAAGCTAGAAGTAGCATTAAGGAGTTTACATGAGGAAAAATACAATACTCAAAGGGACTATTATCCTGACGGTTGCAGGTTTGCTAACAAGAGTCATAGGATTCTTTTATAAGATTTTTCTTTCCAATGCATTAGGCGCTGAGTTACTTGGCGTTTACAGTTTAATCTTTCCGATTTATGGAATCTGCTATACTTTATATGCCTCTGGGATACAAACTGGAATCTCAAAATTAGTAGCTGAGGAATATGGAAAGGGAAATACTAAAAATACTAGAAAAATATTACGAACAGGTATTATCACCTCATTGTGCATCTCATGCCTCTTATCTGTTCTCGTTTATTTTGGCAATGAGTTCATTGCTGAAAAATATTTAATGGAAGCTAAAAGTGCGTCTTCCCTTCGCATCTTATCCTATGTATTTCCATTCTGCGGTATTACTGCTTGTATTAATGGTTATTACTATGGCAAGAAAAAGGCTGGAATACCGGCAACGACTCAACTCTTAGAACAATTGATCCGTGTTGCATTTGTATACCTATTCGCTTTGTACTTTGGAAACGGTGAGCTTTCGGTTACCTGCGAACTAGCCGTCTATGGTATTGTCATAGGTGAAATTGCCTCTAACCTCTATAATATCATTTCTTTGCGATTACAAAAAGATAAAGACATACATTCTGCAAAAGAAGAAACCTCTTTTTTCAAACCACTTGCTAAACTAAGCTTCCCATTGACTATGAATCGCTTATTGGTAAGTATCCTACATAGTGTTGAGGCCGTCATGATTCCTGCCATGCTTAAAAAGCATGGTCTTAGCAATTCCGAAGCACTAAGCCTCTTTGGTATCTTGAATGGTATGTCCATTCCATTTTTACTATTTCCATCTACCATTACGAATTCACTCTCTGTTTTATTATTACCTGCAATTTCAGAAGCAAAAGCAAAAGATAATAATAGTTTGATTGCACATACCGTTTCTGTTTCTTTAAAATACTCCTTAATTCTTGGCATCTTCTCTACAGGTTTCTTTGTTTACTTTGGAGAGCCACTAGGTATGAGCGTGTTTCACGTAAAGGAAGCTGGTATTTATCTGTGTATTATGGCTTGGTTATGTCCTTTTTTATATGCTGCGACTACCTTATCCAGTGTAATTAATGGTCTCGGTAAAGCAACCGTAACCTTTATTAATTCCACGATTGGTTTATCTGTTCGTATCATCTTACTTGCTTTTTTGATTCCTAAGTTTGGTATTATGGGCTACCTACTAAGCTTATTATTCAGTCAATTGCTTCTCACAGCTCTTGATTTTATTATGGCTTATCGGTACATTCACTTCCCTTTGGATGCCATCAATTCCATTGTAAAGCCAGCAATTATCGTTTGGTTTACATGTTCCTTTATGTATCGTGTATATGAGTTTCTTACTGAAGTTTCTAAGCTACATCAAACTTTATTAATCCTTGCATGTTGTGCAGTTTTAAGTCTTACTTGCTTGTATTTACTAAAAATCTTTCATGCCATCAAGCGAGGGGAATGGCACAATTATTAAACATAGAAACGGTGAGCCGATTAATTCTCTAATAGACTCACCGTAAAAATTGAAACTATTCCTTCTCAACCTTTTCAATGTTTGTAAATTTATTTAATAATAAGACGAAGATCACAATCACAAAAGCAACTAAAAAGATACCAGCCATTCCTTGTAATAGTATTTCAAGTCCTAACATTAATCTATCCCACATACCATTCTCTCCTTATCTATAAAAGCTTTGCAACAATGCTCATAATTAAACCACCTGCAACAACAGATGCAATCTGTCCAGATACGTTAGCACCAACTGCATGCATTAAGATGATATTACCACGTTCTTCATCGTTTGCCATCTTCTGCACAACACGTGCTGACATAGGAAAGGCTGAGATACCAGCAGCACCAACCATTGGATTGATCTTATTCTTGCGAAATAGATTAATGAATTTCGCTAATAAAACTCCACCTATCGTGTCAAAGATGAAGGCTAATAAACCAATTCCCATGATCAAAAGAGTATCCCAAGCAACAAACTCCTTTGCACGCATACTAAAGGAAATTGTAATACCTAAAAGTAATGTAATTAGGTTTGCTAACGTTGTCTGCGCGGTATCCGATAAGGTCTTTAACACACCACATTCACGCAATAGATTACCGAACATTAAAAACCCAACAAGCGCTACGGAAGATGGTGCAACAAGACCAACAATCAAAGTAACAATGATTGGGAATAAGATTCTTGTAAGTCTAGTAACATTCTTAGGATTATATTCCATGTGGATACGTCTTTCCTTCTTTGTTGTCACCATCTTTATTGCAAATGGTTGAACAATTGGAACAAGTGCCATATAAGAATATGCCGCGACTGCAATCGGACCTATGTAATTCGACTTAAAAAATTGTGAAACTAAGATAGAAGTTGGGCCATCGGCTGCACCAATGATACCAATGGATGCTGCGTCTCTTAATTCAAAACCAAGCAATAACGCTACGATAACAGCAAGGAAGATACCAAGCTGTGCCCCTGCACCAAATAACATCATAATCGGATTGGATAACAATGGGCCAAAGTCAATCATGGCACCGATACCAATAAATAAGAGAATCGGTAATGCCTCGGAGGCTTCAATACCAACGTGGAAGAGCCACTCAATAACACCACTCACTTCTCCAATTCCTTCGATTGGCTGATTAATAACTCCAGATAAAGGAATATTAACAAGAATTGCTCCAAATCCCATCGGGAGAAGTAAAGCTGGTTCATACTCTTTTTTAATGGCTAAGAAAATTAGTACCCCACCAACAATATACATGACTAACTGTTGCCACGTTACTTGTGTAATCCCCGACAATAAATCCATAACATTTTCCTCCTTTTATGTACTTTTAGTATACTTCCCCTTGCCAATTGATACCGTAATCGATCTTAGATGACAGGAAGGATACATAGATATCATTCGTGAAAAGCCTGTACCCACATTTAGGCTTGATACAAATACTATGAAATTTCCTATGAAAAAGACCTGTGTCTCTGAATAGAGACACAGGTCTTGTCAGTATCATATCATCATCCACCGATTAAACCAGAGTACGTCTATATACTCATGCATGTTGATTTAATCTATTAAAGCATACGCTTCAATCGACTACTCCCCTATATCTAAGAAAAAGATACCACTTGAGTTATTTTTTGTCAACCCTTTGTCTAAACAAACAGATTGACATTGGAGTCTTCCGCAGCCGAAAGATAAGTAGCCACTCCAGCAAATTCAACTCCATCGATTAGCTCTTCCTTACGAATACCCATAACATCCATTGACATCGTACAAGCAATCAAACGAACTCCATTTGCCATGGCTGCTTTCATTAAATCTTCTAAGGAATCTACATTCTTATCCTTCATGACCTTCTTCATCATTGCAGTTCCCATCCCAGCCATATTCATCTTGGATAATTTCAGTTTCTTAATACCCTTTGGCATCATCCATCCAAACATCTTATCAAGCAATGGCTTATGTTTTACTTTTACGTCACTCTTACGTAAAACATTCAATCCCCAGAAGGTAAAGAAAATAGTTACCGGACGTCCCATCGCGGCTGCACCGTTGGCGATGATAAAGGAAGCTAATACCTTATCTAAATCTCCACTAAATACAATCAAGGTTTTTCCCTGGGGAATTGGTGCTATCATTTCTTTTTCTGTATCTTTTATTTGATTAGAACCCTTTTTTAGGTAAACTATATTGTCCTTACCAATCCGTTCTGTTTTTACTAACGTATTGCCTGTTTTATTACACCAAGCACTGATATCTGCAGCAAAGCCAAGATCGCTAGCCATGACCTGAAGCACTTGACCTTCATTTAAGTCTGCCATTACTTGATTCACCTTCATAATAGGCCCTGGGCATTGTAATCCAGTACAATCGACGATCTTCATACTAAGATCCGCTACCGTTAATTCTGGCATCTCTTCCATCTCCTCGCTTAATTCCTGTTCTTCCCTGTTGTAATCGTTTTTCGTTTCCCCAATTTCCTGAGGATATTCTTGGAATGAATCATGTAGAGTTTCTTCGTTCACTTCTTCTTCATGCATCAATCGATAAAAAGAAGTTCCACCTGATAATATCTTAACATGTTCAAACCCATGTTGCATTAAAATACGCGCTGCATTGTAGGAACGAATTCCTACAGCACAATATGGGATAATCGTCTTATCTTTGTCTAATTCCTCAAGTCGATCTCTTAATTGACCTAATGGGATATGGTAGGAATTTGGAATAGAATATACCATACGCTCTATATCCTCAGTAACATCAAGAATAGTAACTTCTGAGCCTCTTTCCTGATCCTTCATCATTGCATCCACTTCATCCCACTCAATGAATTCTGCAAGACCTTTTAATATGTTTTCAGCAACGAAGCCTAACATATTGACTGGATCCTTTGCGGAGGAGAATGGTGGTGCATAGGCAAGCTCCAATTCCTCTAAATCATAAATTGTTCCATGAAGACGCATGGTGATTGCAATCGAGTCAATTCGTTTGTCGACGCCCTCTTGACCTATGATCTGTGCTCCATAGATGTTACCCTCCATACCAAAGATCAGCTTTAAGGTTAACATAGTTGCATCTGGATAGTAACCCGCATGAGATTTCTGATTAATTAACACCGTATCATAATCTATCCTTTTTCTTTTCCCTGCAGCCTTTAATTGCTTTTCATTGAGCCCTACCGTTGCAATATCATAATTAAGTACTTTCACAACTGCAGTTCCAAGCGATCCTTGATATGTCTTCTTTTCCCCGGTTAGAATGTCAGCTAGTATTCTACCTTGTTTGTTCGCTGGACCAGCTAGTGGAATCATCGTTTTATCACCAGTTACCAACTGGTTGACCTCAATTACATCACCAAGTGCATAGATATCTTTTTCCGAGGTTTGTAATGTTTCATCTACTACAATTCCACCTCTAGGATTTACCTGAATCCCTGCTGCCTTTGCAATTTCACTATTTGGTTTTACTCCGATGGACAATAAGACAAAGTCAACAGTTAACTGCTTTCCACTAGATAGGGTAAGGTGAACACAATTCTCTTTTGAATTGAATTCCTTCACACCGTCTCCTAACAATAACTGAATTTGATTTCTTCTTAGTTCCTCATGCACTAGATTGGCCATCTCAGAATCAAGAGGTGCCATTACTTGGTTTTGCATCTCAATTACCGTTACGTTAAGTCCAGCTTGATGAAGATTCTCAGCCATCTCTAGTCCAATAAAGCCACCACCTATAATTGCCACTGACTTTGGATTCTTCTCTTCTAAGATCTTCTTGATTTTATCTGTATCAGGCACCGTCCACAAAGTTTCAATATTCTTCCCATCAATCCCTGGAATTGCTGGTTTTAGTGGGGAGGAACCAGTTGCAATTACAAGGTTATCATAGCTTTCTTCATATTCTTCTCCAGTAGCTTTATTTTTTACGGATACTGTCTTTCGTTCTGGATGAATCGCAGTTACTTCACTTGATATACGAACATCAATTTGAAATTTTTTTCTCATCGCTTCTGGTGTTTGTAATAACAAAGCATCTCTACTCTTAATCACGTCACCAATATAATATGGAAGCCCACAGTTTGCGTAGGAGATGTATTCTCCTCTCTCGAATAAGATAATCTCCATCGTTTCATCTTTTCTACGTAGTCTTGCTGCTGTCGTTGCACCACCTGCTACACCACCAATGATCACCGTTTTCTTACTCATATGCTCACTCCTTTATATCAACCTTTTATTTCATTCCTATATCTTAATGCTTTTGTTTCAACAATAATTTTACCTTACTATTCTATTTTCTAATTCTTTACTTATGTTCAAGTCCTTAAATTTTCGTCCCTATTGATTCTTTTGTAGGTAGTATGACATAAAAAGAAACCCCGTTCCGTAACTTAGTTACATAACGAGGTTTACGATTTAAGTTCCACAATAGGTTTTATAGCCACTGCAGCCTGTCGGAACCATTTGGTAATATAGTTCCACCTTCTCATAATCATATGGATTCTGTAATGCCTGAACAAGTGAATTCACGAGAGAGTAATCTCCATTTTCAACAGCAAGCTCCAATGCTTCCTCCACTCGATGATTTCTTGGTATGATCGTTGGATTGTTTGCCCTCATCAACGCATCGGATTCCTCTTTCGTGATATCTTGTCTTAATCGACGTGACTCCCAGAGCTCTTGCCACTGTGAGAATTCAATTGACTGCGATAATTTGCTAGCCTCCATTGAATGAGCTGTCAACTGGTAAAACGTATGATTAAAATCTGCTTGATATTTTTGCATCATACTGAATAAGGCTTCGATGAGATGTTCATCCATCTCCTCTTCATTGGATAACCCGAGTTTATTCCTCATTCTTTCATACCAATGTCCTTGATAAAGCTTTGAGAATCCACCCAATTCCTTCTTCGCTATCTCAATTGCCTCTTCCTTTGTGTTCGCTAAGAAAGGAACTAAGGTTTCTGCAAATCTTGTGAGATTCCATAATCCAATCTTTGGTTGGTTTTGATAAGCATATCGTCCATACGTATCAATTGAGCTAAACACTGTCTTTGGATCGTATTGATCCATAAATGCACATGGTCCATAATCAATGGTCTCACCACTAATTGTCATATTATCGGTATTCATAACTCCATGTATAAATCCAACACTCTGCCATTGGGCAATCAAACTTGCCTGTGCCTTAATAACTTCCCTTAATAATCCCAGATACAGATTCGCTTCGTTTTGAACCTGAGGATAATGTCTCTTTATTGTATAATCGGCTAATTGCTTTAATTCTTCTTGACTTCTAAAATGACTCGCATATTCAAACGTACCAACACGAATATGACTTTTCGCCACTCGAACTAATATTGCACCTGGTAACGGTGTTTCACGAAATACATTCTCGCCCGTTGTTAGAACTGCGAGGCTTCTAGTGGTTGGTATTCCTAGGCCATGCATTCCTTCACTTATGATATATTCTCTTAACATCGGTCCAAGTGACGCTTTTCCGTCTCCTCCTCTGGAATATGGTGTTCTTCCAGAACCTTTTAGTTGAATATCCAAACGATTCCCTTTATTTGTAACACACTCTCCAAGAAGTATTGCTCTTCCATCTCCTAACATCGTAAAGTATCCAAACTGATGACCTGCATACGCTTGTGCAATCGGATTTGTTCCTTTGATAATCTTATTACCAGATAGAACCTGTGCAGCCTCCTCACTTTGTAGCAGATTATAATCAAGTTGTAGCTCTTCACATACCGTTTTATTTAACAGAACGATCTTAGGTGAAGGAACAACCTCTGGATACTGATTTGTATAAAAACAGCTTGGTAGCTGTTCATAGGAATTTTCTAATTGTAATATTTTTGTTGTTTCGATTCTTCCTTCCATAGTTTCCTCTCTAATGGCATCTATTCATTTCAACTTTCTATCGGATTGCTTAAGTAGATAATCCCACTTAGTACATTATAATATTCACACCATCATTATAAATTCTTAATCTCATCTCGTAAACAAAGAATTTCCTTTGTGAGATTCTTTGTTCGTTTATTGATGAGGAAAGCAACCTATTGCTTTCCTAGAGTATGTGCTTTTTAATTTTTCTTTCTATCATAATTCTTTCGTATCGTATGTTATTTTCATTGCATGAAAAAAGCATGTACCAACGCACATGCTTTCTTTTATCAAAATCATTACTTTTCAAATACGAATTCCTTTAATTCAAACAAGATTCTTCCTTTTAACATGTCATTAAAAAAGCTACTTTCCAACTCTTCTACACATAAGAAAACTGCATGTCTACCAGTGACTGCCTTTACCTGCGTACTATACATTCCATTCGCAGTTCCGATCTCAATCACTCCAATTTCTTCTCCATTCTCATAGTCATCCAGCAAGATACGAACTTTCGTATAACAACCCATACCTATCACATTCATATGAAACTGCATTGTCTTACTATTATAATCCTCTCCAAAGTCAAAATACTTCCAACCAAGAATCGCACCTTCCTTAATTCCGCTAACGGTTCGTTCAAAAATATCTTTTTCCGTAACAAAGCATCCACCTTTTAATACACAGGCGATATCTGCTTTTGTAATCTCATAAGGATTAAGAGCATCCTCAAACCCTAAGGAGGTCATCTCCACTTGTGGTATTGTTCCATCTTCTAAGATTTCTATTTTTTCAACGCAGCCTCTTCTTGACATAATCGTTCCATTGGTCATGCGATGATAAAAAATATACCATTGTCCATTGATTTGACAGATCGATCCATGATTATTACCACCAGGATAATCCACCCCATTATCAATGATAACCCCACGATACTCAAATGGTCCCGTTGGATGTTTGGATGTCGCATACACCAAAGGACTCGCTTTCTTCGGTGAATAAATCAAGTAATAGGTGTCATTTACTTTCCTTGGTGAGCAGGCCTCAAAGAATTCAAAAGGTTCTTCCACAGGGATAATATTCTCCTGGTAGGTATGATCAATAACTTCATACATATTCTCACCATTGATCTCAGCCATATAAGATCCTAAGTAACCACAATAGATATAAACTCTTCCATCCTCATCTACCAAAACACCTGGATCAATGAAGATACCGTTATCATAGTGATTCTCAATGTTGTGTTTATAATGAAATAGGAATTGAAATGGTCCTTCTGGTCGTTCACTCACACCAACACATCCCGTTTCTCCCATAATGTATGCATATAAGTAATATTTTCCATCCTTTTCAACAACATCTGGTGCAAAAAGCGCATGTGTGGAACCCTTTACATCTGATACATGATCTATGTCGTCTTTGGTATGAAAGGAATCTCCATGGCAAGTCCAGTGCGATAAATTGTGGATGGAAGCGGACCACACTTTTAATTTATAATCACAGAATTTATCTGAACCTGCTATATCATGAGAGCCATAAATATAAACTCGATCACCGAATACACGTGGTTCCCCATCCGGTATGTATTCCCAATTTGGTAAATATGGATTTGGCATAATAATCCTCCTATAATGTTGTTATTGATAACTTTTATTTTACATGTAATTATAAGATTTTTCTTTGACATCCATGCCAAATATTTGAACTATCTTGCCATATTATCAGATTACAATCTCTTACTCTATACAATTAACATTTCGTAGGTGAATTTTATGATATCATCTATCCAATTACAGAATCACACACATTCAAGTTTCTACTATTTCTCAAACTGATTCATCAGCTGTTTGAATTTGGGATGATCTCTTAGAAAATCCAATTCACTGTCTACTTTCAAGGATTTACCTATAATATCTCTCATTTCTAAGCTTCCTTTCGTTTCTTTTAACTTCATATGAGGATACAATTTAGAATCACGAATTCCATACAAGGTATCAATCCCATCAATCATCTCTTCTAATAGTTCCAAACTCTTTTCAATATCATGCATCCTTATATAAATGATATATTTTGCAGAAACCTCTATAAACTTTCCTAACTCAAATTGCTTTGCGACACAAGAAACCAACTCAACATAGATAAATGCTTCTTCATATTTCTTCTGTTCTGATAAGAGATCAACCATCTGAGTAAGATATGAGATCAAGGTATTTGAATTCTCGTAAATCATTGCTTCTAGAATTTCATATGCTTTCTCAATTTGCCCTTGATGTCTGTATATTTTTGCTTGTGTAACTCTCTTATCAAATCCAATCGGTGGTATTTGATCGAGTAATTTTTGAGCTTCCTCATATTTTTCATTGTTGATAAAATCATGAGATAAAAACATAATTGCCGTATTTGCCAACTCTTTGTTTTCACTAAATGCAACCATTTCAAACCAGGCTGTAATCTGGCGTTGATATTTCTCTTTCTCTGGAATCTCATCAATTCCCATTACAAGAAACCCATTCATGATTTGAGCTACTGATAAAATTAATTTGTAACAATTTGGATATTCCTTCGTTTTATCACTTGCCTTTTGAAATGTTTTTTCAAAGCCCAAAGAACCATGTTCCGTAAGTAAATCCTGTATAAATTGGTTGATTTCAGGCTCTGTAAGCTCCTCCTGAAAGGAAAGTAAGGTATCCACGTTTGTTTTTAGTAATCTTGCCAAAGGAGCTAATAGAGTGATGTCTGGATATGAGATTGCATTCTCCCATTTATTAACCGCAGGAGCTGACACTCCTAGAAAATTTGCAACTTGCTCTTGTGTTAGATTTTGTTCTTTTCTTAAGATACGTATTATTTCATTGATTTTCATAATCACACCTCCAAAATACTATGTATTGTAAATAAAGAAAAAGGCCTTTTCTATCTATACAATAGCAAAAGCCTTTTCAACTAACAAGTGATTCTGTATTATGTTTTTGTTTGAAAAATTAACTGATAGTTATGTTAATAATGAATACTCTATCTTTCATCTAAATCATGATGATACACATAATACTTTCTTGGAGCAACTTACCTTGACGTATGTTTGTGTAAATCGCTACCTATATCACATGAACTTATCTATCTTACTAGCATGCATGATGTCTTCCAATCGGTACAATCATCGGAGAATTCGAAATCGGATCATTCATAATCTGACAGTCTAATCCAAAGACCTCTTTGACTAACTCTTCTGAGAGTATCTCTTGTGGTGTACCTTTTGCAATCAACTCTCCTTTTTTCATTGCAAACAAATAATCTGCATATCGTGCTGACAGATTAATATCGTGTAATACCATTACAATCGTTGTACCCTTCTTACGATTTAAATCCGTCAATAAATCAAGAATCTCCACTTGATAAGCAATATCTAGATAAGTCGTTGGTTCATCTAGCAATAAAATATCCGTCTGCTGTGCTAGAGCCAATGCAATCCAAACTCTCTGCCTTTGACCACCCGATAACTCATCTACATTCCGATCGGCAAGATCCGTTATCTTCATCAAATCAAGCGCTTCTTCAATTGCTTTGTAATCTTCTTTATCCATACTTTTCATAAACGTACGGTATGGGAATCTTCCTCGTGCCACCAAATCTGAAACACGAATTCCTTCTGGTACAATTGGCGATTGTGGTAATAACCCAAGGAGCTGTGCGAATTGCTTGGACGGATAATCATGGATGATTTTTTCATCCAATCGAATTTCTCCATCCATGACCTTATTCAGCTTACAAAAGGATTTTAACAGTGTTGACTTTCCACAACCATTTGCTCCTATGATTACACTAATCTGATTACTTGGAATCTCAAGATCAATCCCATCGATAATGATTTTTTTATCGTATCCTGTCTGCATATTTCTTGCAGATAACGAATGTTGCTTCCTCATACACGTTCTCCCTTCTTATTCATAGCAATCAGTAAAAATAGCAAATAAGGCGCTCCTAATATTCCTGTAATAACTCCAACTGGATAACGAGTTGCGAATGCATACTGACCAATCAGATCCGAGGCTTGTACCAACACAATACCTACAAGTCCTGCTACCAAAAGATTTGACTTTCCATGACCTGCAAGCTTTGTTGCAATCGGGCCTGCTAAAAATGCAACAGAAGCAATTGGTCCGGTCACTGCTGTTGAGAATGCAACGAGACAGACTGCACTTACAATCAATACAATATAGATGGTCTTAGTATTTACTCCTAAGGTTACTGCATAATCTTCACCCAATTGAATGGTAAGCATATGCTTACTTAGACTAAGAAGTATAATCGTAGCGACTACAACGACAAAGAACAGCCGAGGAATCTTATCCATCTTTATATTATTTAAACTTCCATTTAGCCATTGTAGGGTAGCAGCCACATCATATTCTGAAGCTTTTAATAATAGAAAGGACGTAAAGGCTTTTAGCATTGCTTGAACTCCAATACCAATTAAGATCATTTTACTAGTCGAGAATTTACCATGCTCCACTGAAAGAGCATAAATAAAAAGTGCAATCACAATACCAGCAATCACTGAGATTACAGAAACGAGTGTTTGATCTAAATTCAAAAGTAAAAGACAAAAAACTGCTACTGCACTTGTTCCCGAGGATACTCCGATAATATCTGGACTTGCCAAGGGATTCTTTAATAAGGTTTGGAACACATAACCTGACATACCAAAGGAAAAGCCTGTCAGAAGAGCTGCCAGTAACCTTGGAATACGCAAGGTCTTAATCGTAAACGTAGCTCCTTTGATTTCTTCCCCAAGGATTACCTTGATTACTGTTGACATGGAATAAACCGTGTTCCCATACGTCAACATAATTACAGCCAAAGAAATCACACTCAAAAGAAGTAGAAAAACAGTTAGCTTCCATCGTTTCTGTCTTCTTAGATATCCTTGAAAGATGGACGTTGAATTATTTATCATAAAGCTCGCACCTTCGCTTTCCGAATAATCAAGATTAATACCGGTGCTCCTAAGAATGCAGTAACAATACCTACCTCTAACTCCCCTGGTCTTCCCAAAAGACGTCCAATCACATCAGAAAATAAAA